>CANQKL010000251.1 GCA_947624455.1 uncultured Clostridia bacterium | reverse complement strand
CTTAATCGGGGTAGAAAAATCAATTTATTGATTTTTCGTAAGCGAAAGCGCCCGCCAGCGTGACGCTGGACCCAAAATGTTAAAGGGTTTCGCTGGGGAAACAACGGGCCCCGCAAGCAACGGAGTTGCTTGTGGGAAAGGAGGAGCAAGGGTACGCGCTCCCAAATTTTTTCTTACGAAAAATTTGGAGCAAAGTCACCCTTTGCGACGACGCCGGTTGCCCCAGCGAGAGAGACCCTTTTTAATATCCCATCATGTCGCCGAGACTGTCGTCGTTGTCTATCCAGTCCCGCTGAACGTCGATGACGGTGTACTCGTCTTTGGTGTTTCGAACCACCACAGTGGATATACCGGCGTTGATTATCATGCGCTTGCACATGGCGCAGCTGGAGGCGTCGGGTACCAGCTCTCCGGTTCTGCAGTCCCGGCCCGCCAAATAGAGGGTGGCCCCTATCATGTCCCGGCGGGGCGCGCTGATTATGGCGTTGGCCTCGCTGTGGACGCTGCGGCACAGCTCATACCGCTGGCCCCTGGGTATTTGCAGCTGCTCCCGCCGACAGCAGCCCAGATCGGTGCAGTTTTTCCTGCCCCGGGGCGCGCCGGTGTAGCCGGTGGAAATGATCTCGTCGTTGTTGACGATTATGGAGCCGTAATTCCGCCTTAGGCAGGTGCCGCGCTCAATGACGGATTCGGCAATGTCCAGATAATAGTTGTGCTTGTCGCGACGCTGGCCGTTCATTTTTATCCCTCCGTTATGGCGGTCATTCCTTTACTACCTTGTCTCTGGCGGTAAGACCGGCCTTTATCTCAATATACCCGTCGTCGGTGAGGACGCCGGTCTCAACGGGAACCTCGGTGGCCTGGGCGCTGTCCTCGCGCCAGAGCAGCACCTTGCCGTCCTTGACCAGATCCTTGGGCAGGGTCAGGGCGCTGTGGGCGGTGTAGGTGACGATGCTGACGTTGGCGGTCATGCCGTCCCGGTAAAGGCTGGGGTCGTCAAGGTTGACGTACCCGACATACTTTTCGGGGTCGTCCTCCGAGGGGACAAGGTTTTCCATGACCGTGATATAGTCGGCGTCGGTGTCCAGCTTTTCCCATACGTCGCCGCCAAAGCCGCCGGTTCGGTTGAGCCGGTAAACCGCGGCCCGAGGCACGGTCAGGGTCTGGGCCAGCGAAGCGTCCATCTCCACCTCCATCACGAGTCCGGCGGTGGGAACGATGGTCACGGCGTTCATGCCGACAGCGGCGTTTTCGCCGTCTTTAAGGTACAGCTTTTGCACATAGCCGTCAACTCCGGCTTTAACGGTGTAGTTTTCTAACTCGGATTCCAACTGCTCAAGCTCCAGCCGAGTCTCCCGCTCCTCAAAATCGTTGGCGGAAGCTGTCTGACGCTGGGTCTCCACTCTGGCGATGGTGTCGCCAGCCTCGACGGCGTCGCCCTCGCTCACGGTGAAGGTGATCTTACCGGCGCTTCCGGCGGCGACGACCACGACGTTGGCTCTGCCCTGGGAAACGTTTCCGGCGGCCCTGTTGCCGTTGACTGTGACCACGGCGGTATTGCCGGGTTCTGTGGCGACAAAGCTTACGTCGGCCTGCCAGCGGGTCCGAGGCTGCTCAACGGGCTGGCTCTCGCCGTCGGAACCGCCGTCGGCGGAGCCGGTCTGCTCCTGAGCCGAGCTGTCGGCGTTTTGCGAGTCGTCGGAGCTTTCGCCCTCCTCTTGACCCTCCTCCGCCGGAGCGGAATTTATCTCGGTCACGGAAACCACCGTTCCCTTGTAGTTGTTATTGTTGGTGAACACATTTACGCTCTGGCCTACGGAGACCCTTGTCTCAAGGGTCACCCTCACCTGGTTAGTGGCGGGGGAGGTTATCTCGGCGATGTTGTCAACGCTGATTACGCTGCTGCCGGAGCTTACCCTCAGAGAGGTGACCGTGCCAGAAGAAGGGGCGGAAACGGTGGAGGTCACCGTTTCGACCTCGCTGGTGGAAAGGGAGTCGAGCCGTTCTTTCAAAAGGTCGATCCTCGCCTGGAGGTTTTCGCTGTCAACAGTGTAGATCGTGTTGCCCTTGTTTACGAAGTCGCCCTCCTTGACTTTGAGGCCGGTGATCTTTCCGGTGGCGGCAAACATGGAGGTCATGACATTGGGATTGGTGACCTTGCCCTTTAGGGTCTGCTGGAGCTGGATGTCCTGAACGGTGACGGCCACGGTCTGGGGGATCACAACTTCCTTTTCCCTGCGGGAGTTAGAGAATACGATGGCAAAAACCGCGATGCTGAGGATGGCCACTACCGCGGCGGCCCCTATGATTATGGGTACGAGCTTGGAGCCGCGCCCCTCGTCAGCGTCGTCCCCATAGTCGCCGGACGGGTCCGGGCTTTCGTCGGCGGGGAGAAGGTTTTCCTCCGCCATGGCCTGACGGGCGGCTTCTCTGAGCTTGCGAGTCTCGTCGGGGGAGGCTATCCTTGTGGCGGAGAGATCCACCGGCTCGGGCTGCGGCTCAAG
>CANQKL010000250.1 GCA_947624455.1 uncultured Clostridia bacterium | reverse complement strand
CCCATAGACGACTATGACGACGACAGCACCCCGCCGGAGCCGCCAGCAGCCCCGGAGACATACCAGCAATCCACCTTCACCGAGCTCGACGACGGGGACGACGCCCCGGCCCTGCCCTTCTGACCCCGGAAAACCTTTCACCTAAAATTAGGAGAAAGGTTAGGTGAAAGGTTAGGTGAAAGGCCGCAAACCCGCATGGCGCAAGGCTTTTTTATATAACATTTCACCTATTTCACCTAATTCACCTATAAATATACCTTCCACGGTAAATTTTACACACGTTACACGATTTTTCTGCATCGTATGTAAAATTTCAAAAAGTTTAGATATATTTCGCAGAATTAGGTGAAAGGTGAAAGGAACGGGCTCAACCCCTAGAGAATACAGGCTTTTTTACATTTCACCTAACCTGCAGAAATAGGTGAAAGGTACAGTTTTCAACACAGGAAAGGATGTGCGCAACATGACCGAGGAAAAACTGGTTCAAGAGTTTGAGGCGAACTTTGCCAAACTGAAAGCCAACCGGGAGAAAGTACCCCTGCAGCAGCTGGAGACCAAATATGCCAAAGCCTACAATGACCTGCTCCGCGATCTCCGAGTCTGCGCCCACTGCTTTGCCTACGCCTACCTGGACGCCCTCGCCCTGCCAGATCACCCCAAAGACACCGCAGGCGTGGAGTGGGCCCACCGGAGAATCAAGGCCATAAAAGAGGCGGAGGCGCAGCCCGGCGGCCTGCTGGACCAAGCGGACGCCGCCCTCATAGACCGGCTGGACTTCCAAGAGTACACCGGCAAGGTCTACCAGCTGTGGGAGCGCATAAAGGCGGAGGTGTGGATGCCGTACCAGCGCCGTTATAACAAGTACGTCACCACCAAGCGTGGCCGCAGGATCTGGAGCAGCCTGTTCCAAGCGTTCTGGTTCCCCATAGACGACGCCCTGGAGGGCGGAATCTGGATAGGCATGGACGGCATGGTGGTAAACCGCCTCTTTCCCCCGGACATAGGCCCGGACCCGGAGCCGGAAAAATGAAAGCGATCATAAAATACCCCGGCGCGAAATGGGGCCTCGCCCCGTGGATAACCAGCTTTTTCCCGCCGCACCGCAGCTATCTGGAGCCCTTCTTCGGTTCCGGCGGGGTTTTCTTCAACAAGCCCCGCAGCAGCATAGAGACCATCAACGATCTGGACGGGGACGTGGTGAACCTTTTCGAGCAAATACGCCGGGACCCGGAGCGGCTGGCTCACGAAATATACTGGACCCCTTACGCCAGGCAGATATACGACACCGCGTGGGAGGCCCAATATACAGAGACAGACCCTTTCCGCAGGGCGGTCAACTTCTACATACGCATGATGATGGGCCACGGCTACCGCACCACCGGAGAAAGGGTCGGCTGGAAGAATGACGTGCAGGGCCGGGAAAGAGCGTATGCCGCCCGCTACTGGTGCGAGACACCCGGAGCGATCTTCCAGGCGGCTGAACGCCTGCGGGGCGTTCAGATTGAGAGCCTGCCAGCCGTCGACCTAATAAAGCGGTTCAACTTCCCCCGCGTTTTGATATACGCGGACCCGCCCTATTTGCTGGAGACCCGGAACCGGAAACAATACCGCTGCGAAATGACCGACGACGATCACCGGGAGCTCCTGGACACCCTGAAGAAACACAGCGGCCCCGTACTGATCAGCGGCTACCGGAGCGCCCTATATGACGACGCCCTCCGGGGCTGGCACCTGGAGGAAATAGACGCCAGAAACCAAAAGGCGGAGCACAGGACCGAGGCCCTCTGGATGAACTTTGACCCGCCACGCCAGATGAAATTTTTATAACGGGAGGATAACACCATGAACATTCAGAAAAACATATCCACGTTTGAGGCGGAACTGGCGCAGGTACAGCGCCCCGGCATGGACAAGCTGCTGGAGTACATACGCAAGAGCGATTTTTACACCGCCCCGGCCAGCACCAAGCACCACCTCGCCTGCGAGGGCGGCCTGCTGCAGCATAGCCTCAACGTGCTGGACGCCCTCCGGCACATCCTCCACAAGTGCGGGGACACCTGGGAATACTACGTCGCCGGGGAGAAGGTGGCCTCCATTCCCGATCAGGGCTTGATTGTGATCGCGCTGCTGCACGATATATGCAAGACCTACTACTACACCACCTCCACCCGGAACGTGAAGAACGACGACACCGGGAAATGGGAAAAGGTGCCCTTCTACACCGTGGACGACAAAATGCCCCTGGGCCACGGCCCTAAAAGCGCCATGATACTGAAAGAGTACATCCAGCTGACCACGCCGGAGATGTACGCGATCTGGTTCCACATGGGCTTTGTCGACCTGACCCACAGCGAGGCGCAGACCTTCTCCGCAGCGGTCAGGAAATACCCGCTGGTGTGGGCCCTGCATACCGCAGACATGGCCGTTGACCGGACCCACCTGTCTGTGACACTAAATGTCACAGGGTCACTGACCAGTGGGTCCCACTGGTCAGTTTTGACCCGGGCCG
>CANQKL010000249.1 GCA_947624455.1 uncultured Clostridia bacterium | reverse complement strand
GGAAGCGTTCCTGCCAAAGGCGAAGGCTCTGCTGGATCGGAAAAATGTTGAGATCAGAGGCGACGAGCGCACCCGCGCCATCCTGCCCGACGCCGTCGCCGCCACCGAGGAGGACTATTACGCCGAGTTCCTCGACTACATCCTCTCCGTAAAGGTGGTGAGCGGCCTTGACGAAGCCATCGAATTTATCAACGAACATTCCACCGGCCACAGTGAGTGCATAGTCACCAATGATTACAACAACGCCATCCGCTTCCAGAATGAGATAGATTCGGCGGCGGTATACGTAAACGCCTCCACCCGGTTTACAGACGGAGGCGAGTTTGGATTCGGAGCCGAGATAGGGATTTCCACTCAAAAGCTCCACGTACGCGGCCCGGTGGGCCTTGAGGGCCTGACCACCAGCAAATATGTCATCCTTGGTCAGGGCCAGATAAGATAGAACAGCTCAGTCAAAATCCCGGGGATCGACTGTCCGGGCCCAGGCTATAAGGCCGGGGGCCACATGACAGTAGCCACCGGGATTTTTTACCAGATACTTCTGGTGATACTCCTCGGCGGTGTAAAAATTGTCCAGCGGACGGCACTCAACGACGATCTTTTTCCCCACAGAATCTTCCAGCTCGTTAAGCGTGTCTTTTATAACGGTATCGTCCGCGGGGTCGGTGTAATACACCCCCGTCCGGTACTGGTGGCCCGCGTCCTCGCCCTGGCGGTCAACGCTGGTGGGGTCTATTATTTTGTAAAACAGCCTTAACAGCGCCCTAAGACTGATAACGTCCGGATTGTAGCTGACCTTTACAGTCTCGGCGTGGCCGGTGTTTTCAGTGCATACCTGTTTATATGTGGGAGCCTTGGCGGCGCCGTTGGCAAAGCCGACCTCCGTCGCCTCAACGCCTTTGAGGCCGGAAATATAGGCTTCTACGCCCCAGTAACAGCCTCCGGCAAGATAAATTTCCTTCATGTTCGTCACCTCTGTTTCAGTATAACATCCTTTGGCGCTTCTGTCAACAGTGACATTAAAAATTAAAAAAATATGAACAAAAAGCAAATTATGTGTTGACATGCTTTTGTAAGTATTGTATAATATAGTGTGGTATTACATAGGTATAAAAAAGGAGGTTTTCTGAAATGTCATTTACAAATGGCAAAATGAATGTTGTATCATTGGTTTTGGCGCTCGCTTTGGCGTTGACCGTGATCCCTGGGATCGCCCTTGCGGCTGATGTAAGCCCCGAGCTACAGGCGGCTTACGACGCATTGGTGATACACAACGCGGACGATATCCGCGAGAGCGTCAGCCTCCCCAGCGTGGGAGAAAACGGCGCGTCTATCGACTGGACTTCGTCTGATGAGTCGGTAGTTTCTACTAAGGAAATTGAAAATAAAGATTATTTCCCCGCTCCTGCCGGTGTTGTCACCCGTGGGGACAGGGATGTAAACGTTACCCTCACCGCCACCATCTCCCTTGGCGGCGAGAGCGTGGATAAGGTCTTTGATCTGAACGTCAAGGCCGCGCCCAAGGGCGATGTTTCACTGATGGAGGTAAATAACAGCGACGATGGCGCTTACCTTTTCTTCTACTTTACAGATAACGGCACAAATGAGCAGCAGATTTTCCTGGCCTCCAGCGTGGACGGCCTTAGATGGAAGGAACTCAATGACCGTAAGCCCATCCTTACGTCGTCTTTGGAGACGGGCGGAGTTCGCGATCCCTTTATAATCCGCAGCTACGAGGGCGACAAGTTCTACCTTATCGCCACTGACCTTGATATTGCCAAGACAAACTGGAACGACGCTCAGTATAATGGCAGCAAGGGCATCATGATCTGGGAGTCAAACGATCTGGTGAACTGGTCAAAACAACGGTTCGCCGTTGTTTCCACCCTGCCCGAGCAGGGCTGCACCTGGGCTCCCGAGGTGATATACGACAAAGAGACTAACGAGTACGTGCTGTTTTGGTCCTCTAAAATGACCGATACGAGCAATCCCCGTTACACTATGCAGTCGGTGTATTACGCAACCACCCGCGATTTCTATAACTTCAGCACGCCTGAAATGTTCATTGCCGGTACACGCGCTATGACCGGGCATTGGAACGAGGCGGCGGGGGAGAAGCCCGAGGATCTCATTCCCGTCATTGACACCACGATCCTCCAGTCCGAGGACGACGGCAGGTATTACCGCGTAACCAAGCACGAGCTGGTGAGCAAGGTGTTCATGGAGAGTTCCGAGCATCTGCGCACCGGTTACACTACCGTGGATTCCAACCTTTACACTGACTCCACCTTCGCCGGCGTCGAAGGCCCCGAGCTTTACCGCCTGGAGGACGGACGTTACTGCCTGCTTCTGGATCGGTTCGGCAACGGCGGCTATATGCCCGTAATCACCCGTGACCTGGCTGGCGGTCAGTTCGAGACCATAAAGGATCACTATATGTTCCCTGTGGCCCGTCACGGCGGCGTGCTGCGCATCACTAACGAGGAATATGACCGCGTTATGGCCAAATACT
>CANQKL010000248.1 GCA_947624455.1 uncultured Clostridia bacterium | reverse complement strand
TCTTCGACGAAAAGACCTGCCTGGAGCTGGGGGTCCTGGGCCAGGAGACCACCGGCGGCGGCGGCTTCGCCATGGCGGAAAGCCTCGGTCACAAGGTCTATACCCCTTATCCCGCCCTGGTCCAGCTCAGGACGCAGCGGGGGGAGAGGGACCTTAAGGGGCTGCGGCTCCGAGCCAGAGCGAGGGCGGTGGTTCGGGGGGAGACTCTCCGGGAGGAGGAGGGCGAGATACAGTTCGGCGAGCTGGGCCTTTCCGGCATACCCATAATGCAGCTTTCCTCCCTGTTTCAGGGTGAAATGGAGATTTACCTGGATCTCTTGGCGGAGCTGGATTTCGCCGCCGCCGTGGACGAAATTTTCGCCCTGGCGGAGAGCATAGGGGATTTGGCCCTGCCGGAGTTCATGAGCGGCTACTTCCACAAGGCCGTTACCTGCCGCCTTTGCCGCCAGTGCGGCCTGTCCCCCGGCCTGCCGGTGAACCGGATGAACGTCAAAGACCTGAAACGCTTTGTGGGAACGGCTAAAAACCTGGGCTTCACCGTGGTCGGCACGGGGCCTTGGGCCAACGCCCAGACCACTCGGGGCGGCGTTGATCTAAGGGAGATAGAGCCGCTCGCCATGGAGTCGAGGCTGGTAAAGGGCCTCTATTTCGCCGGTGAGATAATGGACGTCTGCGGCGACTGCGGCGGGTACAACCTGCACTGGGCTTGGGTCAGCGGGGCCAGGGCGGGGGAAGCCATGGCGGGCCGCGGCTGAAAAAATTTGTCAGATCATTGAGGAACGCCCATGATAAAGCTATCGAACGTTCGTATACCTATTAATTATAATGAAGAAACTCTGCGCCAGGAGGCCGCCCGCAAGCTCCACACCCGGGAGAGCGTCATTTCCCGGGCGGAGCTTTTTCGCCTTTCTCTTGACGCCAGGGACAAGGGGGATATCCACTATACCGCCACCCTGATAGTCGAGATCGAGAACGAAAACTCCTTCCTCCGCCACAGGGACGCGGAAAAGTACAGTCCCTACGTCTATCCCCAGCCCGCCGTGAGCCGCCTTGAGCGGAGGCCGGTGGTGGCGGGCAGCGGCCCGGCGGGGCTGTTCGCGGCCCTGATACTGGCCCAGGCGGGGGCCAGACCCATTCTCATTGAGCGGGGGCTGGACGTTGACAGCCGTATAAAGGCCGTGGAGACCTTCCAGCGGGGCGGCCCTCTGGATCCCGAGTGCAACGTCCAGTTCGGGGAGGGCGGGGCCGGAACCTTTTCCGACGGCAAGCTCACCACCGGCACCCGCGATCCCCGGCTCAGGAAGGTCACGGAGGAGTTCATCGCCGCCGGCGCGCCGGAGGAAATAGCCTATCTGGCCCGGCCCCACATCGGCACGGACAAGCTGGTGGGAGTGGTGAAAAATCTGCGCAAAAAAATAACGGCCCTGGGCGGCGAGGTTCGGTTCGGCTGCCGCCTGACTGACCTTGTGGTGGAGAAGGGTCGTTTGCGGGGGGTAGTCACCGGCCTTGGGGCCTTCGAGGCCGACCGGCTCGTCCTCGCCACGGGCCACAGCGCACGGGACGTGTTTGAGCTTTGCGCCAAAAGGGGGCTATTCATGGAGCCGAAGCCCTTTTCGGTGGGGGTGCGTATCGAGCATCCCCAGGAGCTGATCCAGCGTATGCAGTACGGCGGCGCGGAGGGCCTGCCTCCGGCGGACTACAAGGCGGCTGTCCACCTGCGGGACGGCAGGGGAGTCTACACCTTTTGTATGTGTCCCGGCGGCGAGGTCATAGCCTCCGCCAGTGAGCCTGAAACTGTGGTCACCAACGGCATGAGCCGCTATGCCCGAGGCGGCAGGAACGCCAACAGCGCCCTGCTGGTATCGGTAGGCCCCGACGACTTTCCGGGCGGCGATATTTTCGCCGGGGTAAGGCTCCAGCGCAAGCTGGAACGCCAGGCCTTTTACATGGGCGGCGGGAACTACAAGGCCCCGGCGGCTCTTGTGGCCGACTTTCTCAAGGGGCAAAAGACGGCGGCTTTAGGCGCGGTGGAGCCGAGCTATCCCATCGGGGTTACCCTTTCAAATCTGCGGGGCCTATTCCCGGAGTTTATCTCAAACGCCCTGGCTCAGGGGATAGAGCTGATAGACCGTAAGCTCCGGGGCTTCGCTATGGCGGACGCGGTCCTGACGGGGGTGGAGAGCCGTTCGTCCTCGCCGCTGCGCATATGTCGCGGGGAGGATTTCCAGTCCTCGGTAAAGGGCGTTTATCCCTGCGGCGAGGGCGCGGGTTACGCCGGAGGCATAATGTCCGCCGCGGTGGACGGAATACGCTGCGCCGAGGCGGCGCTTAAATAAATTTTCGCTGGGGCAACCCTAACGGTTTCCCCAGCGGCTGCCCCTTCCGGAAACGTGCCGTTTCATCCATTGCCTTGTTTTATTCTGCGAAGTTACATAAGCTGATAGATTAACATTTAAAGCTTTGGGTCCAGCGTCACGCTGGCGGGCGCTTTCGCTTACGAAATATTGGTTTTGTCATGACAAAACCAA
>CANQKL010000247.1 GCA_947624455.1 uncultured Clostridia bacterium | reverse complement strand
GGCGTGGGTGTGGATGCTCGGGGCCAGATCATCCACTCGCTCGGAGACAGCCTCCACCTTTTCGTCTACCTCGGTCACCGCCCCCGAGACGCTTTGCGTGATCTCGGCGGCGAGGCCGCTCATAAATTTTTTAATTTCTTGCAAACAAGTTTTTAACTGATCTATAATTGGAATTTTATTCATGCGTCGCGCCTCCTGTTTTTAGAAATATTCAGGGCGGGAAGAAATGATCTCCCCGCCCCTGCGGCTTGTTTTATCGAGCGGCCTTATTCGGCTGCGAATACCTCGTCAAGCATGGCCGTGATTTCCTCGTCGGTGGCGATCGCGATACCGTCCAGCTTTGTCTTGTCCGCCCCGCTCATCAGGCCGGAGACGCTGCCAGTGGCGTTCTGGTAGGTGGTATCGGTGATTTTCACGCCGAGGGCCGCAATGTCCGCGCTGGTTGCGGCTGTGGCGGCGCTGACGTGACCGTTAGCGTCCGTGGCTATCTTATACAGCGCGGACTCCTTAGAGCCGCCCGCCTCGGATGCGGGGTGAGTGTAGTTGCTCAGACCGGCCAGCTTGTTCTTTTCAGCCGTGGTATAGTCGTTGGTCGAAAGGACTTTAGTGCCGTCCTTGGCCACGTACCCGGCCTTTACCCCAGCATTTGTGGCGTAGTCCTTTGCGGTCAGCGCCTCGTTGGTCACATAGCTCTGGAGCTTCGTATCGACGCCGCTGTTTGTGGCGTAGCTGCTCAAATCAACAAATCCCGCCAGCACGTCGAATTTATAATCCTCGCCGTCCTGTACAACGACCACGTTTGTACCCTTGGGATATTTGTTGCTGGCGCCCTCCACAAAGCTGGCCGTTGTGGTAAAGGCGTCTGTGACGTTGTAAACCAGGCCGAGATATTCTGCTCCGGGAGTGGGAAGCTGTGCGAAAGCCTTGCTGCCGCCGGGCTTATATACGCTGCTCACCTTGGCGTCCATCTCCGCCTTGGTGGCATAGCTGGCGTGATCCTCCAGCTCGGCGACCTTCTTAGGCACCGTAATGCTGACCTTCTTCTGACCGTCCGGGGCCACTACCACTCCGTTGACCGCGATACTGTCGATTTTGTTGGGTTCGCCGCCAGTGGATATGATACCGTCAACCTTGGCGTCGAGGGCGTCGTACTCGCCCTTGATCTTTTCGGCCAACGCTTTAAGCGCGGCCACCCTTGTGAGTTTGTTGGTGTCGTAACTTGCCATTTCTAAATCCTCCTATAAAAATTTTTTTTTCTAACAGGCGGCTGCCTGTCAAACACAAATTTTACGCGTCGAACACTTCGCTCAGCATTGCTTGGATTTCCTCATCTGTTGCAATGTCCTCGCTCGACGCGCCGCCCAGGGGTTCAAGGGTTCCGCCCGTGTTTTTGATATGGTAAGGGGTGGAAACGCCGTCAACGACCACGGACAAATGCTGCCCAACATACGCCGTCGGGTCTGTTTGCGCATAGGTCTGCGCGGCCTCCAGCGATTGAAAGACCGTCGTCTTATCGAGGGGAAATGCGTCCTGACGGGCCATCGAAAGCGGGAACTCCATAAACGGATAGCTTTTCTTTGTGTTATCTACTGCCATTTCTCATTCCCTCCTAACCTAACGTTACTTTCAGCACCGCCGCGTTTTCGTACGGCTTTGCCGGTTCGTAGACCCATACGTTGTACTCCTTCGCCTCATACCCTTCCGCGCCCTCAACCGAAGCGGTAGACTTTACGAAGGTATCGGTCACGTCGGCGCTCATGGCGCTTTCATTGATTACCTTGGCAACGCCGGTTTTGCCGCTGATGCAGGCAATGACTACACGGGCGTCGTTCGCTTTGACGTTGAGCGTAATTGTTCCGGCGGCATACGCTTTGCCGCTCTTGGTCAGGCCACGGATGTAGTCGCTGTCTACTACCGGCTTTGTCGGCGTCGAGCCGTAGAAGTAGTTTCTATACGGGGTGTACGCCGAGGTTTCCTTTGTCTTTGTACCCGCCGCGATTTTGACCTCCGGGGCGTCCGCACTCCTGTCTCCCACATGGAAACAATACCGCTTGAAGATACTCCAACACGAGAGGCCAGTTCATCTTGCGTCAGCCCAGCTTCCTCCCTGTATTTTTTAATACTGTTCATATTGCACCTCTTTTCTAACGCTCTGTGAGTATTATAGCACTATTCTCACAAATTGTCAATACTATTTTTAACATTTTGTGAGAATTTTTATTAACTTAAAAAAACACATTGATTTTTCTCACTTTTGGTGATATGATACTTACAAGAGGTGAGATTATGATAGGCGCACAGTTAAAGGAATTACGAAAAAAAGCTAATCTTACACAAATTGAATTTGCAGAAAAATTCAATATTTCAAAGGGTACTATTGCCATGTGGGAAACCGACAAACGGCAGCCAGACCATGAAACACTTTTAAAAATAGCCGATTTTTTTGGTGTGTCCACTGATTACATCCTTGGCCGCACACCCATAGAAAAAAACGTCGAAGCCTTCTCTTATGAGGACTCCGACATTATCCGTA
>CANQKL010000246.1 GCA_947624455.1 uncultured Clostridia bacterium | reverse complement strand
ACGTTGACTATTCCTTCCAGTACAGAAACGCTTACAGTCTCATGCTGCAAATGGGTTTTAGCGACTATGCATACAATGAATTTTACATAAAAAAACCCAAGTCAGATTCCATAGCGGTTTCCGCCGCCAGCAAGCGGGTCAGATATTCCGACGGCGCCTACACTCTTATCGCAGTGGGCGTCCGCGGCGCGAACTATAAAAACGAATGGGGCGGGAATTTACGCATAGGGACGGAAGATCTTCACGAGGGCTTTAGAAATGCCAGCCGTCAGGTAGTGAGCTTTTTGCAGGAATACATAAAAGGCAAAAACATCACGGGCAGCGTAAAGCTTTGGATAACCGGCTTCAGCCGCGCGGCGGCCACGACTAATCTCACGGCGGCCCGCCTCGACGAAGAACCAGGTATTCTTGGCGGAGAAGTGAGCCTACGGCCCGATAACATATATGCCTATTGCTTTGAAACTCCGGCGGGCATACGCTTTGACGGCAACGACGAGCTTTACGGCAACATTTTCAGCATCGTAAACTACAATGACCCCGTACCCAAGGCGATTATGGAGGAATGGGGCTACTGGCGAAGGGGCAATACCCTTTTCCTGCCCTCAAAGCTTTGGACTAGTCCGGACAAGTACAAGCGGTTGTCAACGGCCATGAGGAGCCTTTATGACCAATACTGCTCCGAGGAGTACAGAAAAGACAAATACAATCTTGAGAACTTTGAAACCCAGGGAGTTATTTTGGACTCTATTTTGGACAAGGCGGCAAAAATTATTGGCAGCCCTTCAAATTACACCGAAAAATATCAGGAACTCTTCGTAAATATAGGCGAAAATATCATAGGCGAGGGCAGGACGGCGGACTTGATAAACGGGCTTAACAAGGCCATGTCCCGTCGGGGAGGAATGCTCTATGTCATTGGAGATACGATTTTCAGCCTGTTTCGAAAATCCAATAGAGAACTCGGCGAATACCGCAAGCTTCGGGCTTCTCTGACAGAGGCTCTTTGGGCCGCCGGAGTACAGCAGCCGGTGAGCGGAGAGTCGCTGAAACTGCTCACAGATCTCATTTACGATATAGGTCTTACCGATTTGATACAGATATATTCAAACGCCGACAAGCTTGGCGCCGCCCATTATCCGGAGCTTTGCCTTGCCTGGCTCGACGCCATAAGCGGGAATGACCTGTATGACGGAAGCACCCGCAGAGTTTATTTTAACGCCACAGACAGCGGCGCCAGGAGCCTCGGACTCGATTCGGTCAATCCCGGCAAGACTGCCGACGATCTGGAGGTTTACGATAGCAATGGAGATTTGGTGGCGGCGGTATATGACGGCGAGATCATGAAAATTGAGGACGGCCTGCTGTCGTATATCGACGAAAACGGTCAGGCGGTCATTTATATCCCCGTGGACGGGGAGTACGCCACAAGAGTCATTTCGGAAAGCGACGGTCGGGTGAGCTACAGCGTCCAAGAGAACAACCCCGGCGAAATGACCGAAATTGTGAACTACACCGCAGACGTTGCCGACGGAGACATTTTGACCGGCAAGGCCACCGTCATGACCGACGGCGACGGAGAATACACCTTTGAGGACAACAACGGCGACCCCGTGCCGCTGAAAGCGCTGGACGAGGAAAACAGCTTCAGCATTGAAGCAAAAACGGAAGGCGCGGGCAACGTGACCGGCGGAGGCAGTCTGCACACCGGCGAATGGGCCGGACTGACGGCTTCCCCCTTGGAGGGCGAAAGCTTTTTAGGCTGGTACGAGGATGAGCGCCTTGTCAGCACCGAACCCGTACTCAGATTTGTTGTTACTGGCGACAGGGTCCTGACCGCAAAATTTTCCGACGAACTCTGCGATGTTCTCTTTGTGAGCGGGGATGACGTTCTGGGTTCGCAACGCTTTAAGAAGGGAACCGCTCCCGATCTCGGCGCGGTAAATCCAAGCTCCGGCTTTGTTATCGAAGGCTTCTATTCTGACGCGGAAATGACCGTACCCGTGTACGATACAACGGTATTTTCCGGCGACGCCGAGATCTATGTAAAGCAGACCGAACGGACGGAGCCGGGCATAGCCTATGTTAACGCGGTTAGGGACGGAGACATTTTGGAGGTGGATTTCCTGGCCGAAATGATCCCGAACGAGGTACAGGCCTACGCCGCGGCATATACAGGGGACGGCCGGATGACGGCTGCGGTCAGGGCCTCCGCTGCGAACGGTAGCTTTACAGCGACGCTCCCGGCTGAAAACGCCGCCATAGTTCGGGTGGGACGGCGGCAAAAAGCTGGCCCCCCTGTGTCAGGCGGCTGAGGCGGAGATATTGGAGCCATGACGAATTTTATTTCCGGCAAGTGGCAGCCTGTTTGACCGGACGGTTTTTTACACCGAGCTAATAAACGGATAAACACGGAGCCAACGAATAAAATATGTTTTTCGGCTCCTCATGAAAAAATAAAAGACAAGAGGGGGAAGAATAATGCTTAACAGAAATTTCTTTAAAAGAGCGGGCGCAATGGCCATGGCCGCCGTTATGG
>CANQKL010000245.1 GCA_947624455.1 uncultured Clostridia bacterium | reverse complement strand
TGTGGCCGAGACTGAATTTTCCCGAACCTACAAGGACGACCAGTGGGCCTATATGTACAGCGGGGGCCAGTATGTTGTGGCCATTTCTTCCCCCGAGCCTTATACAGTGAGCTGTACGGCGCCCATGACCGAGAGCAGCGGCTTTGTAGTCCTGCGCCCCGTTGAGACTGGCGGTCAGAGCCTGTACATAACCGTCCGGCGAGATGGGATGCTTTACTGCAAATGCGAGCATATATGGGTCTTTGACGACGTTGACGAACTGATAGACAAGACCACCGTCAACCACCGTTTCGGCGGCGATTACACCTCCGGCTCCATGGCCAGGTATCAAAAGGCCGCCGAGGCGTTGAGGGAAATTTCGCCCACGGATCCGGCCTTTGTGGCGGCGGCGGAGGCCCTGCGCCTGGCCGACCTTGAGAACCGGCTGGCAAGTCTCCCCTCCGCTCCGGCGGACGGCCCCATACTTCACTATGATTTCCGGCGTATGTCGGCGGGGGATAAGGTCGCCGACCTGTCCCCCTACGGCAACGACGGAGCCGTTGTGGGGGCCATAGTCGGCGGCGGCGAGGCGAGACTTTCGGGCGGGGCCTATATCCGTATGCCCGAAGGGCTGCTTGCCGGGGCGGAGGCGGCTACTGTCTCGGTGGCCTTTAAAGCTGAGACTGAGCGCACCTACGCCTGGCTGTGGTGTTTTGCCAACGGCTCCGATTCGGGATATATGTTTTTCGGCCCTCATCGGCCCGATGGCAGGGCCTATGGGGCCATTACCCCAAATATATATCAGAATGAAAGCTCCGTGTCCACGGGCGGCATAACCCGGGGCCGGGTGACGGTGGCGACGGTGGTTCACGACGGAAAAAATCTGCTGCTCTATATCGACGGCGTTCTCGTGGCAAAAAGCGCCGCCCGGTTCAAGCCTTCGGAGCTGGGGTCTACGGCGGCGAACTATATCGGTAGGTCTGTCTTTGAGTCGGATCCGGCCTTTGAGGGCAGCGTGTACGATTTTCGGGTCTATAACCGGGCGCTCAGCGGGGACGAGGCGGCTTTGCTGCCGTCCGGCGGCGAGGCGGTTTTGACTCTGGAATCGCTGGAAAGGAGCGGCTCCGTATACGCCTACCGGACTAAATGTAGCGCGGAGGCTGACATCTACGCCGCGGCCTACGGCGGGGACGGGACAATGCTGGACGTGAGCGTCGGGCCGGAAGGCGAGTTAGAGACGGAGGGAGCCGCGTACCTGAAATTCTTCGCTTGGGAGGACGGGACCCTGCGGCCCCTTGGTATGGTCTATGTTAATATAATATGATACAAAAAGTCAAAATGATTATACGATTAGGTCTTTACGAAGGGCTGAAAAAATGGTAAAATAAAATATATAAAATAGAAATTAAGGAGGAGCGCAATATGAAAAGAAAATTTGCCGCAAAGCGGCAAAAAATAAATGGGGGGGGGTTTAGCAAACTGCTGGCCCTGGTAATAGCGTTTACCATGGCCGCGTCAGTTATCTCCATAGCCGCCACGGCGGAGGAACCGGTTGGTAAAATTGACCTTGGAACCGCCGTTGTAACGTTTAATTGTTCTGGTAATGTCGCTGCTATGACAGATGGAGAACTAGGAACTACATTTACGTTTAGTAGAGGTAATAAGGGGCCTTCATGGATAGCGGTGATCGCGTACGACGCCGGTGAGGGACAAACATTTAAATTTAATACAATAGAAGCGGTCAACGGGTGGAATGTCCATTATTACGGGACAAATTCTCTTGAACATAATGGATATAAACTTGACGATATTTCCACTGGTTGGAATAATGATGGCACTTTAAGTGATGATCAAAAAAATTGTGCTGATGATAATGAAACTACAAACGCAAACAGAGAAGAATTTGCCAAGCGTTTTGGCCTGACACATATAGTGGATTTAGATGCTCAAAGGACGAAATATGAATCATCAAAAACTCTGGAGTTCAAATATTTTGTCGTTATTTTCGGACAGGGCTGGCCTAACGCATCGTCCAGTGAATTGACTATCAGTTTGAGCGAAAGAAATCATTTTACCGACGAGCTGATAGATAACTCTGACTTAACCTTGGTCGATATGGCGTCGAAGCCACAAGCAAGCGGCGATACGGCGGTTGACAAGTATTTGGGCGAAGAATGGGAGGCAAAAACAAACGATACTGGAACGTGGAATGGTACAAGATTTACTGGGAGTGCAAATTTAGGCGACAATGCAGCAAATGTTTTGACGTATAAGCTTCAAACAGGTACAGGCTCTGATGCTGACCACGACATCATGGACGGTATGCCGATAAATGTTCTCCAATTTTGGAGCGCTAATACCAGCGACACATATTATATGAGCGCCGAAAAGCCAATATCTACAACTGCTGAACAAGACAAAAAAGATTATTATGTGTTCGAATTTTATCCTTCCGCTGACGAGATAAAAAATAATTATATTAATTATGGCGACATTGCTTTTTTTGATGACAGCCACAAGCTGATAACGTCGTTTAGATACGGTATGGGTTCAAATGG
>CANQKL010000244.1 GCA_947624455.1 uncultured Clostridia bacterium | reverse complement strand
TCAACCCCCTGGCCGCCACAGAGTCAAAGGAGGCCGCGGCAAACTTTGTCACCGACAGCGCTCCGGTGAAGATGACCATAACAAAGCTCAGCACAAAGCGGTTGACCCTCTGGAACAGATCCGCAAGCCCCGCCACGCTGACCCCCGAGGCCGCGCTGTCCAGTATGTACAGTGTCAGCGACGCCAGCGAAAGCGGTATCACCAGCTTGCTTATGACCTTTGACATCAGGGTACACATGAAATATATGACCGGATGGATGGCCCCGCCGCTGGCGACCATGCCGCCGCTGAACATGAGCGACACGGTTATGGGGGCCACCGCGTCCATGACCGTGTTAAGGTCGGCCAAGGCCCTTTGGGCGTAATCAGCGGCGGAGGAAAAGGTCTCCAGCGCGATAGCCGTCAAATAGGCCGCCGCGGCCAGCTCCGCCGTCTTGGCTATCCCGTCCCTGCCAAAGGAGGACTGTAAATTTTTCAGCACCGCCAAAAATATACCCAACGCCAGCAGCATCGCCAGCACTCTCAGGCTCAGTCTCAGCTCTCCGGCGAACAGCTCCCACAGCCGCCCAAATATGGAGCTGGGATCCAGGCTGAAACTGCCGTCCAGCATGGACTTTACCGCCCCGTCGGCGGAGAACTCCGGCATCAAGCTTTCCAGCCACGCGCCGCTTTCAGCCGAAAGGGCGGGGAAGGAAAAGGCTTCGTACATTTTCTGTCAGCTCCTTCGTGTAAAAAGTAAATCAGCCGCTTTCTATCAGGCTCATCAGGCTCATGAACACTTCCTTGATTATCGGGAAGCTCATAAGGGATATGGCGGTCTTTCCGGCGAACTCCACCCTGCCCGCCAGGGCGTTTTCCCCCGCGTCACGGCACAGCTCGGCGGCAAACTGGGCGATGTAGGCTATGCCGGTTATTTTCAGCAGCGGTCCCAAAAAGCTTCCGGCGTAAAGATCAAGCTGAGAAAAGCCCCTTATCCCCTCCACGAACTCCGCCGCCATGGGGAGGACGGCCGCCATTATGACCACTCCCGTACCCAGAGCCAGCAGCCTTGCCAGCTCGGGCCGAAGCTCTTTCAGGTAAAGGGACGCCAAGGCTCCCAAGACCCCCATGGCGCAGACCGCCGCCAGGCTCATAGTCCGAACACCGTCCTAACCGTAGTGAAAAGCTCCGAGATTTTGTCCACCAGCAGCAGCAATACCACTACCAGACCGGCAATCGTGACCATCATGGCCTGCTCGTCCCTCCCCGACCGGGCAAGGAGCTGATTTATCACCGCCACGATTATCCCCACTCCGGCTATGCGGAAGATAAGGTCAATATCCATTTCAACACCCCTTTTGTAAGTTAGGGGGAGCGGCTCTTCAAGCTAATACGACGCAGACCGCCGCCCCGCTCAACGCTCCCAGTCCCAGATAAAGCCGACCCTTTTTGTCCAGCTCCTCTTTAGCCGAAGCGGCGGAAGCGGCCACCGTCTCGGCAAAGAGATCGAGGTTTCTGAGCTGACCCTCCAGCGTTTCCGCCTCAAGTCCCGAGGCGAACAGGGCCAGCCCCTGTGTTTCTATGGCGCACCGGGCAAGGGCCTCCGCCGCCGTTTCGCCCAGCCTAAGTCCCTCCGCCGCGGGGGCGAACAGCTCGCTTTGAGCGAAGCAGTCCTCCAGGCTCATGGCGCAGCCAGCCATCCGCGCCCTCAGTCTGCCCAGCTCCCAGCGCAGGCCGTCCAGCTCCCTGACCCTATCCGCCAGCCTCCGCCGGGCGGCAAGTCCCAAAGTAAGGGACGCCGTCATCACCATGGCCGCCCCAAGTATCTTAGGGCAGTACCGCATAAAGGCCGCGCCTGTACCGCCGAGCAGATTTTTTGACGAAAATACAAAAGCGCCGCAGGAATACCGGCATATTTCAAGGAGCCTTTGTAAAAATCCCTTGGGCGGCGCTTTTTCAGTCAAAAAGGGCCACATCCTTTATCTCCCCCAGTCCCCGAAGGGTCACAGCCGCCCCAAAAACTCCCTCGTCCAGCAGTCGGCCCAGCTTTCCCCGCCGGGCCGCGTCTCTCAGTCCGTAGCCGTGGACGGAGGTTATCAGCCGTATTCCGGCGTTTATGAGGGCGTACACGGCTTCAATGTCCTCCTCCGCGCCCAGCTCGTCGGTGATTATCACCCTGGGGGACATAGAGCGCAGGGCCATCAGCATACCCCTGCTCTTTTTCACCCCGTCCAAGACGCAGGCGTACTTTCCCACGTCCAGTTGGGGCGCTCCCCTGACCACGGCGGCCAGTTCGCTGCGCTCGTCCACCACGCAGACCGGGATCCTGTCCCCCAGCAGCCGGGCCGCGTCCCTAAGCACCGTGGTCTTTCCGCAGCCCGGCGGGCCGATGAGCAGGAGATTGCCGTTTAGGTAAGGCTCCACCTTTTTTGCCGCGCCTTTTATCTGCCTTGCCACCCTGAAGCACAGGGCCGACGGCTCCAGCATCGCCCCTTCTCCCGCCATGGCCAGTCTGCCGCAGACCCCTACCCTGTGACCGCCCTCTATGGTGACAAAGCC
>CANQKL010000243.1 GCA_947624455.1 uncultured Clostridia bacterium | reverse complement strand
CCGCTCTCCGGAAGCTTCTCAATGGCGCTGGCTATGAGGCCGGAAAGATTTTGCTCATTGGCCTTATCCCAGAGCCAACGCCAGTCAATGCACTCAGGCGGAGGAGGCGGCGGCGCGTCGGAGATGGCCGCCAGAGACAGCTCTATAAAATATTCCTCTTCCGTCCTCACCCCTCGCTCACCTCCTATATCACAATTTTTTACTTACTCCACACCATTCCTATACTGTCGAGCCGTTTCGCCCGTTCAGGATCCAACCGTCCGTTCATCCAATTTTTTCGCTGATTATTGAGCCAGTTGCCAAGATAGCTGCCATCATCACATTTATAGGCCAATGGCACGTCTAAATTTCGGTGGTCTTTATAATACTTACAGGCATTTTCAAAACCTTTTTCCCACCGGCGTTCATCCAGGCTCTGCCACTCCATGCCGATTTCAGACAGCCGTCTGATTTTAGATTCTGACAACTCGCCGCTTTTACGAAGCTCCCTCTGCTTTTTTATCCACGGGCCTAATAGAACTCCGTTCACTCGATCCGTAACATTGATTTTTAGATTGCCATGCTCCTCATAGTATCGCCTTGCCTCGGCAAACTGCCTTTCCCACACATTATCAGGAGAATCCCATTTAAACTCCAGCTCGTTCAGAAGCTCCACCTTTTCAGACGACAGCTTTCCCTCAGCGTAATCCATACGCTGCTGCCGCGCCCAGACGCCAAGACGAAAACCGCTTTTCGTTCTGTACAGTACCTTGACGCTCGAATGACCGTTTTCCCGGTAAAATTCTTTAATCTCACTGTAATGGACGTACCATTCCTCGCCTTGGCAGACAGGCTCCCTATAGCCCATGGATTCTAGCTTGCGTTTCTGTCCGTCAGTGAGCTTCACCGTCCCACGGCGGACACGGCACAGCCATCCGCCAAGCTTTATTCCATCGTCAGTTTCATAATCGTTAGGAACCCGCAAATCTCCGTGTTCGGAAAAATACTTTTCCGCCGCCGGAAAACATCGCTCCCAGCTTCCGCGGTTTTCCCAGCGCATACCCAGCTCGTCCAGCATTGAAACACGCTCTTCGTTTAACATACCACGGGCGCTCTGTTTTTTTCGGGACTTTCGCAGGTCGCACAAAACGGAGCCTAATCTGTATCCGTCAGGGCTTTGATAGTTCAACTTTACATCTATGCCGCCGTGTTCGTTATAGTACTCGAGAGCGTGAGCGTAAAGTGCGTCCCACCTTAGATCTGTCACCCTTTCCCAGCGCATACCTATTGCGTCCAGCCGGGCAATACGCTCCGGAGTGAGCAATCCGGCAACAAAACCCCTTCTCACAAGCCGTTCCATTTCCAGCCATCGTCCAAGAGCCACTCCGTCCGGGGTCTTAAAAGACACGCTCACATTCAGATTTCCGTTTTCCTCATAATACCTCTTTGCAAGTTCATAGTACTTATCCCACGAAACGCTCAATGTGTCCTCAAGAACCTCAAATAGTTCAGCACTGTCACGCACCTCGTCAACCACTGTAAAACTGTCGTTGACAATATACGCGTCCATTCCTAGCGACCGATACCGGTTTACAGCATCTCTGACCTCGCTGCTGACAGAACTTACCGAACAAAGATTCCTGAAGTTGTTTACAAGATCAAAGATCACGGCCTCATTGGTCTTGCTGGCGGAAAGCGCCCGGCCTATCTGCTGCTTGTAAACCGTGGGCGAGACAGTCAATCGGCACAGAATCACGCCGCTTATGTTGTCAACGTGAATTCCCTCATTTAACATATCCACACAGTAGAGTAATTTTATATGCTCGCTGTTATCGGCTTTGAAAGCTTCAAATTCCTTCACGGACTCATCGAAATACGAATGAACGGAATATACCCTCGGGTCAGTGTCGATCAACCGGAACCACTGTTTTGCCAGCTTTTTCAAACTGACAACTCCCTCGACGCCTGGACAGAAAATTATGTACTTCCCAGTTCTGTCCACTATATGTCGGTTCAGGACTATGTCTATACCATCAGCCTTTGCCAAAGATTTGCAAAGGGCGTCAAGCTTTGCATGATTTGATATGCGAAGCTCTTCGTTTTTTGAGGCCGACACCTTTTTGCGCAAGCTTTCCAGCTCGTCCTCGTAACCGTACATGGTCACAACGTATTTGGGCTTTAAAAGTATACCCCGCACAATGGCCTCGCCGAGGGTCATTTCGGAGGCCACATTACCGTCGAACAGCTCAGCCGCCATGTCCCGCTGACCGTCAAGGTAGCGGATATTTGTCGCCGAAAGACCCAGAGTTGGGCAGCCAGGGTAAGCCGACAGCAGGTTTGCCACACCGTCGGACCACCTCTCCGCCCCGCAGCGATGAAATTCATCCATGATTATCCAGTCGGGCTTTAATTTCAAAATCTCCGCTTCCGTCATGAGCATAAGACGGACATAAGTAACAAAGGTGATATTATTTAACTCATCGCCGCTCTCCCGCTTGAGGTTTTCAAGCTGAGTTTTGACGATGTATTCGCTGGGCGACAGCCACAGCACGCGGTCATTTGGATGCTCCTCCGCCAGCTTGAA
>CANQKL010000242.1 GCA_947624455.1 uncultured Clostridia bacterium | reverse complement strand
ATCAAATCCCGGGTACACGCCCCGGGATTTGATGTTTTTTATCGAAAGGGAGTTCCCTTTCGAGCTTTCCCCCTCGTGCAGAGGAGTGGTCAGCAAGCCAAAAATCCGGCGTATCGCCGGATTTTTTATTTTTTTGCAAACAATTATGTGCAGATTTACGGCTTTACAGGGCAATTTTGGGATGATATGATTTTTTCGATCGGGGTGCGCGCTTCCGATCTAAAGAAAAATATAATAAGGAGGAAAAAGGAAAAATGACAATCAACATCAGGATCGACAACGACAACCTGACCATCAACGAGCCAGCCGCCATTGTCAGCGGCAGCAAAAACTATTACCGGCTCCAGGCGGTCTTTACATCGGATTGGGACGGCCTGAGCCGCTATGTCGTATTCCCGACCCAGGAGTGCAGCGTGGCCATGACCGAGGATGATTCAGTCCTTGTACCCGAGGCCATAATCGCCGAGAGCGGCGTACTCACCTTCGGACTCATCGGCATGGACGGCGAGGGCAATCTGCGCATAACCACCAACTATGTGCGGCTGCGCATCCTCAGCGGAGCCAGAGAGATACACGCCCTGCCCCCTTCCCCCGCCGACGACGCCACCTGGGAAAGCTACATCGGCAAGATAGCCCAGGGTTGGCTGGATCTGATAAACGAGGCAAGCGGGGATTTCGCAAAAGGCCCCGCTTCCTCCGCCGACAACCACGTTGCGACGTTCAGCGGAACTACCGGCAAGCTGCTCAAGGACGGCGGCGTTCTCATTTCGGCCCTGGCGAAGCTGTCCTCCCCCACCTTTACCGGTTCGCCCAAGGCTCCCACCGCCAGCGAGGACACCAACTCCACCCAGCTCGCCACCACGGCCTTTGTGGAGACGGCCACCCACATGGATGAAAAGTCCGAGGTCATGCTGGAGCCGCTGGGCGGCCTTCCCGCCGGAACGGACATCTCCGGCGCAGACGTAAAGGATCTTCTCAAGAGCCTGCTCATCAAATATCTGCCCCCAACGGTGACCCTGACCGCCACTCAAAACGGCGGCGGAGTTTACGAGCTGGGGGTCGAGGTTCGGCCCACCTTTACGGTGTCCGCCGTCAAAAAGTCTCAGCCTATAACATCGCTGGAGCTTCGCGTAGGCGGCTCCGCCGTCGCCAGCAGCCTTAAAGTCCAGGCTCAGGGCGGCGTACAGACCGGAGTTACCCTGACCCAGCCCCTCAAGTCCTCGGCCAGCGTCACCGCCCGGGTCGGAGACGGTCAGAGCTTTTCCGATTCGGCGGCCATAGGCTACACCTTCGTCGATCCATTCTATTATGGCGCGGTTTCCTCGGCTCCAACAGACAGCACCGGAGTTCGCGCCCTCACAAAGCTGGTTCAGACCAAGGGCGCAAAGACCCTTTCCTACTCCGTCAGCGCCGAAAAGGGGCGGCTCTGCTTTGCCTACCCCTCCAGCTATGGGGCTTTGAAATCCATAAAGGATCAAAACGGCTTCGACAACACGGCGGACTTCGACCGCAGCGTCGTGACGGTCACCAATGCCGCCTCCAGCGAGGTCAGCTACTATGTTTACACCTACAAAAACACGGTCACTCCCGGCGTTTTGGGAATGACCTTCAGCTTCTGAGAGGAGGAATAATATGGCAATAGAAACTGGCACCAATTTTCACGTAAAGACGGCTCTGCCCCTGGACGGGCGCACGGTGGTTAAAACTCTGGCGGAAAGGGACGCAATACCCGAGGGCGAACGCTTCGAGGGAATGAGAGTCTATGTGGGGGACGAGGGCCAAAGCTGGCTCGCCTCCCAGCGCGACGGCAATTGGCTGTGGGTTCCCGATCTGACGCTCCGCTACGACGGGAGCTGCGATGTCACGGCGCTAACGTTCCCCGTCCGGCTGAGCCAGCGGGGCAAGGCCGGATTGGCGGTGACCGCAGCAGCCAGTGGGAAGGTGTTTTATCCGACGGGGGAAGAGGAGAAGAAATTTAAGCCCATAAACAAAAACGACCTGCTGGTGCTGAAAAAGGACATCCCCGCCGGGGAGGTTCTTAACGTCCTGAACGAAACCCTGTTCGACCAGTATTTCGACATCCTGCCCTGGGGCGGGGTGCAGGAGATATCGGAGCAGGTGAAATCCCTTGTGGGCGGATATATTTGGAACGCGGATACCGACAAGGTCTACTCTAAGGACGCCGAGGGCGGCTTCTCGGTTGAACACGGCAGCCTTGAGGACTGCAAAACGGACGAATACCGAGGAGTGTGGTTCCGGGTTCAAAGCTCAAAGGATTTAGCCGGTACGGTCGGCTACGACACAAAATACACCATAGACGGCGCAAACAACTATCTGTCCATTGGCGATTATGTGATTTGGACGGGCGGCAACCTCGTTCATGTGCCTACATACGAGGCGAAGGCCTCCACGGTTAGGAACAGCGACGGGCAGTTCGCCTACCACAGCGGCGTTGACGGCCTGATGAGTTCCACCGACAAGGCGTACTTGACGTTCCTTATGCAGCATTTCATAGCCGCGTCAATGTCCGGAGCCTTTAACTCCGGCGACGGGACCAACGAAAGCGGCCTTTATGGGAATGTCACTCTC
>CANQKL010000241.1 GCA_947624455.1 uncultured Clostridia bacterium | reverse complement strand
CGCTCGACAAGGTATATGCCATCCTGGCCACCGAGCCCGTCTATGGGTTCATCGAGCACAACGCGATCAAGGCCCCGGCGCAGCGTATCGAGTACATCGGCCTGAACAAGAACTTCAAGCCGATCACCGTCACCATGGGCGGCGGCTACTCCCTCAACGATTGGGCCGACTTCCCCTGGCTCAAAGGCAACAAGCCTTACATGGTAAACGAGGACGGCACCCCCGCATATCGCCTGAAGGAAGACGACTACAGCAAGCGGGAAGACGGCACCCCCTCCGACGTGGCAAATACCAACTTCGCCGGAGACGCCATGGCCTGGGCCCCCAAAATCTACAAGCGGGAGTATATGGCCGGGGACGACCGCTATGTGCTGTTCCGTTTTGAGGCCGCTGACGGCTTCGAGCCCATCGGCTTTATGGACGGGGACAAAGAGCTGGAGGGCGTCTGGATTCCCATGTTCTACGGCGCTACCACCGGAGACACCGACAGCGAGAAAATGCGCAGTATCTCCAACACCCAGCCGCAGCACACCGTCAACACCGAGAAGCAGAAAACCGCCATCGAAAAGGTGGGCTCCCAGGCCCGCTTCTTCGGAGGGGCCATAGTCAACACACTGGTGGACCTGGAGATCATGTTCGCAAAGACCACCAGCCTGCAGGCGGCCTATGGTATGGGCAACTGCAACGGCTACGACGCCAGCCAGACCCCAACCATGGGCGTGAAGCTGAACGCCGTGGTCTCCGGCGGCCAGTTCTACGGCACCTCCGACACGAAGACCCTCAACAAGATTTTCCACTCCATCGTCCTGGGCAGCTATAACATCTGGTGCCGGGACCCCTACACGGTCATGGTGAATGGCCGCATTAAGGTCTCCCCCGGCTACAAGATCGACCTGACCGGCGAGGGCTACCAGGACACCGGCATCACGCTTCCCAAGATCACCAAGGACGACGCCTCGCAGAATACCGGCGTCTTCTACCCGCACAAATACCAGACGGTGCCCCACTTCGGACCCCTGCCCGTCCCCCCGTATGAGGGCAGCACCACCACCGGCGGCTGCGACGGTCTGTGGCAGAACGTGGAGATCACGGCAGTGGCGCTTCGGTTCGGCGTTTGCAGCAACGGTGCCTCTGCTGGCGGTCGCTTCTTGAACTTGCACAGCCCAGCCACGGCTGCCTACTGGGGCCTCGGCTCGGCCTTGCTTCTTTTGCCGCCTGTGGGCGTGGCGGTGTAACCGCCCGCCGGGGGGTCTGGGGGAGCGCCGCAAGGCGCTACTCCCCCAGCGGTGCCCCGGAGGCAGCAGCAACATAAACGGATAGCAGCACACAAAACAACAGGGGAGCGGGACGGCGCTGTTCCGGGCAGTGGCGATTCGGTTCGGCAATTGCAACAACGGTGCCAATGATGGCGGTCGCTACTTGAACTTGAACAACACAGCCACGAATGCCAACTGGAACATCGGCTCGGCCTAATTCTATCCAGAGAAAGAATGCCGCCTCGCTTCCTACACCGCTGACGGTTGAAACACCGTTTATCCGCCATTACTGGTCTGGGGAGTGGAAATAGTTCCGATACAGGGCGGGCAGTAAAGCGGTCGCACCTGCTGCCCGCAGGAGATAGAAGAACAAATATCCCCATAGAGGTACACTGCATGAGCGCCAGAGAACCCGGTCATAAAGAGTACAAATATCTGTATCGCCAAATGCTATCCGAGGATGTTATCCGCAGGGCCTACCGGAAGCTCCGCAAAGGCAAGACCCACCGCCGCGAGATCATCCGCATAGACGCGGACCTGGATAACGAGGTCCGCCGTATGCAGACCATGATCCTAAACACCAGACCGCCGGACGTGGAGGTCCCAAACCCGGAGCTGGCCTACACGCCGACGAAGCGCAAGCCAAAGGTCATATTTGAACACGGCAAGCACCGCAAAATTTATATGCCGGACATCTACGACCAATGGCTCCACCACATAATCATCCAGGTACTGGCCCCGATCATCGAGGCCACCGCCTACCGCTACAGCTGCGGCAGCTTCCCCCGGAGAGGGGCCCACTTCGGAAAGCGGGCAATCGAAAAGTGGCTCCGGCAAGACCCAAAAGGGACCCGGAACTTCCTCAAGATCGACATCCGCCACTACTACGATAATATCCGCCTGGGCGTCCTCATGCGGGAGCTCACCATCAGGATAAAAGACAGGTGGTTCCTATACATCATCTGGCTTTGCCTCCGGGACTTCAAGCAAGGAATCCCGCTCGGCTACTACATATCCCAATGGCTGGCCAACTACCTGCTGGAGCCCCTAGACCGGCTCCTCACCGAAAAGCTGGGCCTGAAAAAGACTATGCGATACCTGGACGACGTGACCATCTTCCACGCAAACAAAAAGACCCTAGCAGTAGCCCTCGTCGAAATACGCAAGCTCCTGGGGCAGCGGTTCCGCCTCCGCCTAAAGCGGAACTTCCAGATCTGCAAATTCTGGTATAAGACCGCCCGCCGCACCATAGGCAGGCCGCTGGACTTCATGGGCTTCATCTTCTACCGGGGCCGCACGATCATCCGCAAGCACATTCTCATAAAGGCCACCCGCCTGGCGGCCCGTATGCA
>CANQKL010000240.1 GCA_947624455.1 uncultured Clostridia bacterium | reverse complement strand
CGGCCATTGCGCGGAAAATTTCACGCCCGTACCCGCCTTCGTCCGGCGCTTCATCCACTCCCGCCTTGAGCGCTTTTTTATAAAGCTTCTGGCCCCATGTCAGGGCGGGAAGGGCGCGGCTGACCCCGTTCATTTCCTGGTACAGGGTATTCTGCCCTCTTTCGCGGCGCTTGATAGCCTCCCACTCGTCCAACACCTTTTCCGAGGTGTCAAGATCCTTGTCGCCAAAGATATGGGGATGACGCACTATCATCTTGTTGCAAACGGCGTCGGTGACGTCGTCAATAGTGAACTCCCCCGCCTCGGCGCCGATCTGGGCGTGAAGTACTACCTGAAGCAGCACATCTCCCAGTTCATCGGCCATTTTTTTGCCGTCGCCGGAATCAAAGGTCTCAGCGGCCTCATAGGCTTCCTCGATCATATGCTTTTTCAGGGACTGATGCGTCTGCTCTCTATCCCAGGGGCAGCCTCCCGGCGCTCGCAGCCGGGCTATGATATCGCATAGGTCCTTGAAGCTTTTCTTATTATTCTCCAATTTTATCATCCTTAATCATTTTTTTCTGAGCATTGACGGATCCACAACCTTCAGCAGAAAGGCAAGGACGAGATACGCCGCTCCCGTCGCTGCAATGGCTAGAACAAAGCCTATGTTACCGCTTACAAAGCTGTTGACCAGCTTGCCGCAGAGTACTCCCCCGCCGGCGGCAAGCAGCGGCGTTACAATCACGCCTATGGGGAAGCCAAAGCCATGATGGCGATAAAACAGATAAATAAAGGCCGCACAGGCAAATGCGTAGGCTATAGCGGCTCCTAAAGGAGCTCCAGCGACGCCGATTAACGGTATCAGCACGTAATTAAGCGCGGTCTTGACGCCCACTGTCGCGCCCAATATGATTATGGGCTTCCATACGCAGCCCGTGGCCTGAAGTATGCCGGACAGCACCTGAGTAAAGGGAATCAGCAGCATCAAAGCGCCAGTGTACATCAGCGGTTCGCCGCTGCCGCCCCCAAAGAGTAAGCGTATCAGTTGACTTGGGAAACACATTACCCCCAGCATACACGGCGCGGAGATAAAAAGCACCAGCCTTACAGCCGAAATAGCGTTACTTTTCAAAAGCTCCCTGTCGCCATCCCTGCAAGCCTCGGCGCTGGCGGGGGCGACGCTCATTGTTACCGCGGATATCAGGGTCGCGGGCAGGTTATAGATCATAAACGCCCGCGTCAAATAACCGAACTGTATCTTGGCCTCGGCAGCCGTCATTCCCAACCCTGCCAGTATCCTTTGGACGGTGAGAGTATCGGCCAGCATTATGCAGGCAAAGCCCGCCGCGCCCAAGGTTACAGGTACTGACATCATGACTATGCGGCCCATCATGCTCCTCGAGGGCCTGCCCCTCAGATCGATGTACTTTTTACCGGCGGCCAGCAGCGTCCCCGCTCCAAGAACAGTGCCGAGGGTCACGCCGCCCATAGCTCCAGCGGCGGCAATATTTTTGCCCCGCCCCACCAATACAGCGCATATGCCAAGACCAAGAACGGCCTTGCAAAGACTGTCGGCTATCTGACTGAGGGCCGATGGCAGCATATTTCCTCTGCCCTGAAAGTACCCCTTATAAGCGCTTATAACGCCCAGGAAGGCTATGGCTGGCGCCATTACTCTGATGGAATAGAAGGACGGCGCGCCCTGGCCGATAAACTCTGCCACAGGCCGGGCAAAAATGAACAGCAGTCCGCCGATTAGCGTCCCCACTCCGGTCACCAGCCACAGAGCGGAGGAGCGGACGTCGGCCGCCTCCTTTTCCCCGCTGTGGGCCACAAGGTTGCTCACGGCCATAGGTATACCCGTGGCTCCCACCGCCAGCATCCAGTTATATATGGTGTAGGCGCTCTGGTATACCGCCAGTCCGTCCGGCCCGATCAGGTACCGATCCAACGGTATCTTGAACAGGGCGCTGAGGGCCTTGCATATCAGAGACGCCGCCGACAGGATCAACGCACCCTTAACAAAGCTGCGTCCGCTCATTTTGGCTCCACCCTGTTGTCGTTGAATATTCCCGCGTCGGCCTCGATGTCACGGCGCATGGACTCGCGCTTTGCCTCGCGTTTAGCCTCCTCCGGATCCCGCATATACTTCTTTATGAGAGGATATGTGATGCTGAGTCTTGTGTACTCCGTCAGAGAAAACAGGATCACGCCTATGAGCAGCCCTATAAGCGGGACTACGGCGGTGAGAGATATTATCGCAAAGGCCACCAGTCCCCCAAGGAAAAAGGCGGCAGCAGTCTGGGGGAGCTTGCCGATTACCATAATGAAGGAATTTTTATAAACATCACGGAGTTTGAATTTAAAGCTGGTGATAACGGGATAGATGTACACGTGCATCATGCCCCAAATGATTATCAAAAGCAGCAATATGGCACGCAGCACCGTCAGCACAGCCCCGGGCAGCATGGCGAAGTCAGTAAAGTTGTAGAGGCCGAAATTAATTATAAGCACCCCGGCGGCCAGACAGTCGATAACAAAGGCCAGGGAACCCTGGAGTAAATTATCCTTAAACGCGCTCCAGAAATCCATCCACACCCAGGCATGAGTGTCATCCACGTACTTTCTTAGCACATTGACCATGCCGCAGGCCGAAGCTCCGCCCC
>CANQKL010000239.1 GCA_947624455.1 uncultured Clostridia bacterium | reverse complement strand
CCTCGGTGATCGACGAGCTTAACGGCGAACTCAGCGAGACTCTGAAGCAGCCCATCGGTACCGCCGCCAACACCCTCTGGGGAGGCTCGGTAAACGGCAAGATCTCCGAGTCCCGATCCGGCGAGACTAATTTGGGCGACCTGATCTGCGACGCTATGATAGCCGAAGCCGCTGACATTGTGCCCGCCGATAAGAAGGCCCTGCCCATCGTGGCCATAGAGAACGGCGGCGGCTTCCGCACGACGATACCCAACGGCGAAATGACCCTTGGCAGCGTTATAAACTGTCTTCCCTTCGCCAACGCCGTAATGACAAAGGAAATAACTCCCGCGGCGCTGTACGCGGCTCTGGAGAGCTTTGTTTCCTCCGTTACGGCGCAGGATAAGGAGAGCGGCTTCCTGACGGCTTCCTATTCCGGCTCCTTCCCCCAGATCGGCGGCATGAGCTTTGTTTACGACCCCAACGCCGAGACCGGCTCGAAAATAGTTTCCGTCGTCCTCGATGGCGGCGCGTCCCTTGACCGCGGCGATAACTCCACCAAGATAATCCTTGTTTCCAACGATTACGTGATAGGCAACGCCGTATTCGCCGACTGTCCCGCCGTCGCCGAGGGCAGCGGCCTTACCGAGACGGTGCTGGCCTATATCGCCGACCTCACCGACGGCGGCGTTAAGGTCCTTGACCTGCCTGTGACAGAGGGACGCATCAAGACCGTGAACAATGACGAGAACAGAAGGTACACCGCCCGCATCGCCATAAAGGGCGACAACGTCCCCGCCGAACTCACCGCCATAATCGACGGCAAAGACAAGGTCGCCGGTAAGGTGACCGACGGCATCCTTGACCTGGAGCTGTCCGACGGCCCCCACGCCGTAAAGCTTTACGACAATCAGCAGGAGATCTATGTGAACAACTACAGCGGCAACGGCACGCTGGAGGATTACGGCGATCTGCACCTGGGCTGGCCCGAACTCGAGTATTTTGCGAATTAAATACTAATCCCGCATTAAAATATTACAATCATTAAAGGAGATCATCATGACCATTAACCAGACAAGTGAAAACAACACCGTTTCCCTGGCCTTGACGGGCAGACTCGACACAGTTACCGCGCCTCAGCTGGAGGCCGCCCTTGAACCCGCGCTGAAGGAGGCCCAGGAGCTTCGCCTGGACTTCAGCGGGCTGGAATATATTTCGTCCGCCGGACTGCGGGTACTCCTTAAGGCTCAAAAGCTCATGAGTACCCGAGGAGGAATGAAAATTTCCGGAGTGAACGAGGTAATAATGGAAGTATTTGAGATCACCGGCTTCACCGACATTCTAACGATCGAGTAAGGCTTAGCGGTCTGCACAGAATTTATGTGTTGTTAAACCCGACGATAAAATCAAATTTGTGAATTGATGTGGAAAAACCGCTTTTTTACGAGAAAAAGGCGGTTTTTCTTATGCTTAAAGAAAGAACAGTGGCGCAAACCACTGTTCTGATTTAAATCGGTCGCCATTTTCTAACGGTGGCCCTCGTTATAAACGTTTATACGGTTGAGAGCGCGCTTGAGCTTATATTCGGCCATGCGAAGCTCATAGTCGCTGTTCTTGCGGGCCAGCTTTTCCTTGGCCTTCTCCAAAGCCCGCTGCGCCCGGTCAACATCTATCTCGTCGGCCCACTCAAAGGTTCCGGCCACAAGACGAACCACTCCGCCGGTGACGCTGACCATGCCATGAGCCGAGGAACCGACCCGGGTAGTCCCGTCCGAAAATTTTATCTTAGTCTCGCCGATATCCAGCGGAGCCACATAGTCGCTGTGACGGGCAAGTATGCCCACATCCCCCTCGGTGGTGCGGGTGATGAGCCGCTGGGCCGGGCCGTCGTACAGCAGGCCGTCCGGAGTAACTATCTGTAGTTGAAAGTCCATGATAACAGCTCCTTTATAGGAGAGATAAAAATTGGTTTGACTCTGAATGAGAAACGATGTCCGGCGTAATGCTCAATGGGTCCAGCGTCACGCTGGTCACGCCTGCTGCTTGGCTTTCGCCACGGCCTCGTCAATAGTACCCACAAACAGGAACGCGGACTCGGGCAGGTCGTCGTGCTTGCCCTCGATTATCTCCTTGAAGCCGCGAACGGTCTCCTTGACGGGAACGTACTTGCCGGTCATGCCGGTGAACTGCTCGGCCACGCTAAAGGGCTGGGACAGGAAACGCTGTATCTTTCTGGCTCGGCTGACGGTAAGCTTATCCTCCTCGCTCAGCTCGTCCATACCCATTATGGCGATGATGTCCTGAAGCTCGTTATATCGCTGGAGCATTTGCTGAACGGCCCGAGCCACCTGATAGTGTTCCTCGCCCACCACGTCGGGACTGAGTATGCGGGAGGTGGAATCCAGCGGGTCAACCGCGGGATATATGCCCTGGGAGGCTATGGAGCGGGAAAGCACCGTGGTCGCGTCCAAATGGGCAAAGGTTGTAGCGGGAGCCGGGTCCGTCAGGTCGTCGGCGGGAACATAGACCGCCTGAACCGAGGTGATAGATCCCTTCTTAGTAGACGTGATGCGCTCCTGAAGGGCGCCCATCTCAGTGGCAAGCGTGGGCTGATAGCCAACGGCGCTGGGCATACGTCCCAGCAGGGCGCTCACCTCGCTGCCCGCCTGAGTGAAACGGAAAATATTGTC
>CANQKL010000238.1 GCA_947624455.1 uncultured Clostridia bacterium | reverse complement strand
TGGATGGTGACGGCGCAGGTGTCGGCGGTGGCTGCGGGTGAGAGCAGAATACCGTCCAGTGGTACGCGCTCGCCGGGAGCTACAGCAATTATCTGCCCCACCTTTACGCTCGAAGGATCGACGGCCGTCTTTTTGCCGTTATCCCAGATCGCCGCATGGTCAGGGCGCATACGTATGAGGGCGTTTATACCGGCGCTGCTCTTGTCCACAGCCAGATCCTGGATATATTCGCCAAAGCCGTAAAATATCATTACCGCCACGCCCTCGGCAAAGTCCCCTATGCAAAAAGCTCCCACCGTAGCGACCGTCATAAGGAAACACTCGCCGAAAACTCCGCCCTTTGCCAGGTCTTTTACAGCGTTCGCGACAGTGTCGAAGCCGGCAATTAAATAGGCGGCGATATATACGGGCAGGGTAAAATACCAGCGCATATATCTGCCCATCAGCCAGGCCGTCAGTAAAAGGACAAGAGCGATCAGCAGACGCGGCAGGAGAAAACCGCTTTCCTTTTCTTCTTCGGCGTGACAGTGGTCGCAGCCGCAGCATCCGTGTTCGTGTTCATGCTCGTGTTCATGCTTGTTCACAGGCCAGCCCTCCTCTCGTTTATATGGTTCATACCGATCTTGATTATATCGCCTATGTGTTCGTCGTCAAGGGTATAATAACTTTCCTTTCCGATCTTAGTGGTTTTGACCAGCCTGTTCTGTCTGAGCAGACGGAGCTGATGACTGACCCCTGACTGACTGACGCCCACCACCGCGGAAATGTCGCAGACACAAAGCTCGCTGCCGTTGAGAGTCTCAAGGATCTTTATTCTCGTACTGTCGCCAAAAAGCTTGAAAAATTCACTGAGTTCAAAGAGCATATCGTCGTCAGGCAGCAGGCTCTTTGCCCGCTCGACCTTGTCCTCGTGAGTTATCAGCTCCTCGCAGCGGTCGGTCATGTCATTGTTTATATCCGGCATAGTAAAATCCTCCTTTCAACATTTGAACAACTGTTCATATATTCATAGTATCATATATTCACACATATGTCAATAGAAAAAGAGAAATTTTTTGCATAAATTTCGCAATAAAAAAACTTGCATTTTTGTGTAAGCTGTGATATAATTTTTTACAAAGTGTGGAAGACGGCTGTCACAAAGGGGTGAAAGCCGTTTCAGCGCGTCCCCGTCAGGCAGCGCGGTCTGCGCCTGTCCATGCAGAGAGGCGGGCGGGGTAATCCATAAAACATAGTTGTTTTAGGAGGCACATCGTTATGAAAAATCAGTATCTTATCGACCTGCTCGAGCAGGTAAAGAAGCGCAACGCCGGTGAACCCGAGTTTCATCAGGCCGTTGAAGAGGTTCTCGAATCTCTTGAACCCGTTGTTGAGAAGAATCCTAAGTACATTGAGAGCGGCGTTCTCGCCATGCTCGTTGAGCCTGAGCGCGTGATCAAGTTCCGCGTTCCCTGGGTAGACGACAAGGGCAACGTTCAGGTCAACAGGGGTTTCAGAGTTCAGTTCAACTCCGCTATAGGACCCTACAAGGGCGGTCTGCGCTTCCATCCCTCCGTATATGAAGGAATCATTAAGTTCCTCGGCTTTGAGCAGATATTTAAGAATTCTCTCACCGGCCTTCCCATCGGCGGCGGCAAAGGCGGCAGCGACTTCGACCCCAAGGGCAAGAGCGACGCCGAGGTTATGCGCTTCTGCCAGAGCTTCATGACAGAGCTTTCCAAGCACATTGGCGCCGACACTGACGTACCCGCGGGCGACATCGGCGTAGGCGGCCGTGAGATAGGCTATATGTTTGGCCAGTACAAGAGACTGCGCAACGAGTTTGTAGGAGTACTCACCGGTAAGGGCCTCACCTACGGCGGCAGCCTGGCCCGTACCGAGGCTACCGGTTACGGCCTCTGCTACTTCACCGACGAGATGCTCCGCGACAACGGCAAGAGCTTTAAGGGAGCTAAGGTGGTTATCAGCGGCAGCGGCAACGTTGCTATTTACGCCACTCAGAAGGCGACCCAGCTGGGCGCGACAGTTATCGCTCTGTCCGATTCCAACGGCTACATTGTTGACGAGAAGGGCATCGACCTTGACGCGGTCAAGGAGATCAAGGAGGTTAAGCGCGGCCGTATCAAGGAGTACCTTAACTACCATCCCGAGGCAAAGTACGTTGACGGCGGCTGCGTATGGGAGGTAAAGTGCGACATCGCCCTTCCCTGCGCCACTCAGAACGAGATCAACGAGGACAGCGCCAAAAAGCTTGTGGCCAACGGCTGCTACTGTGTGGCCGAGGGCGCTAATATGCCTTCTACTCCCGAAGCTATTCATGTGTTCCAGTCTAACGGCGTACTTTTTGGACCCGCGAAGGCTGCCAACGCCGGCGGCGTAGCCACCAGCGCTCTCGAGATGAGCCAGAATTCTCAGCGTTACTCCTGGACCTTTGAGGAGGTAGACGCCAAGCTGAAAGACATCATGGTAAATATCTACCACAACTCCGCCAATGCCGCCAAGGAATACGGTATGCCAGGCAACATCGTTGCTGGCGCAAATATCGCCGGTTTCCTGAAGGTTGCCAATTCCATGCTGGCCTACGGCGTTTGCTAAGGTTGTTATTAAATAAAGTAGAAAAACGCGTCGCTGCGGCGGCGCGTCAAACTACTGACAAACCCTATGCACAATGGGGAAAGCTCGAAAGGGAACTCCCTTTCGATAAAAAACATA
>CANQKL010000237.1 GCA_947624455.1 uncultured Clostridia bacterium | reverse complement strand
TGTGCAGCGCAGGCAAAGTCAGGACCCAAAAGGACTTTATGACGTGATAATATAATAGCGTGGAACAGTCAGGCAGGGACTAGACCACGGCAGAGCGTCACATCCTCCTCATACAAGGGACCGCACCTCAGATCAGAGGTGCGGTTTCCCGTTTCCGTGGAAAGGCACCCCCCGACCCCGAAATCCAAAAGGTACTACCGACGCCGTTTCTTTTTGCGGGGCGAGGAAGGCCCGAGGTTTTTTCACGCGGAAACCAAAAAATTTTTTGCGTTTCGTTACGCCAGGGCCCGGAGCGGGCCCGGCCAACCCAATATGCGTGCATAGTTCAGTGGCAGAATGGCGGCCTTCCAAGCCGCAGACGTGGGTCCGATTCCCGCTGCACGCTCCACTTCAAGAAAGGGGCCGGAGCATGAACATAGAGACCTGGCGCATAGCGGACCTCCGCCCCGCAGACTATAACCCCCGCCGCAAGCTCCAGCCGGGGGACCCGGAATATGAAAAGATCGCCCGGAGCATTGAAGACTTCGGATATTGCGACCCGATCATCGTCAACCGGGACGGGACCATCATCGGAGGGCACCAGAGAGCCCAGGTCCTGGAAGACATGGGAGCGGAGACCGTCGACGTCGTGGTGGTCGACCTGGACAAGGGCCGGGAAAAGGCCCTCAACATAGCCCTGAACAAGATCACCGGACGCTGGGACCAAGCGAAGCTGACCGAGTTAATCGGGCAGCTCGATCTGGAGGGCTACGACGTTACCAAGACCGGCTACTCCGACGACGAACTGAAGACCATCCTCCAGCAGACCCGGCTCCGCCCGGAAGATCTGTCGCAGGACTTCACCCTCCCCAGCCGGGACACCGTACTCAGCCACACCATGAAGGTGACGCTGCACCGGCAGCAGATAGAGTTTATCAAGGCCGCCATTGAGGAAGCCACCCTAGAGGGGCTCGGTGAGACATACGGCAACACGGACAAGAACGGCAACGGACTATCAAAGGTGGTGAGCGAATGGCTGGCGCAGAATACGTCCTCCGACGGCAGCGCAGACGGCTGACGGATATCCACCCGGCGGAATACAACCCCCGCGTGACCCTACAGCCCGGAGACCCGGAGTTTCAAGCCATCGCCCACAGCCTCCGGGAATTCGGATATGTGGACCCGATCATCATAAACCGGGACGGCACGATCATCGGCGGCCATCAGAGAGCCGCCGTCCTCCGGGCCCTGGGCGTGGAGGAAGCGGACGTGATAGTCCTGGACCTTTCCAAGCGTGACGAAAAGGCCCTGAACATAGCCCTGAACAAGATCGACGGCCAGTGGGACGACGACCTTCTGCGGGCGGCCCTCTCCGATCTCCAGCAGCTGGACGGCCTAGACATCCAGGCCACCGGCTACACCCCGGCGGAGATAGACATCGTTCTGAACGATCTCCCGGAACAGGCGGAGCCGGAAGACCCGGCCATAAACCGGATGGAGTTCACCTTCACCCTGGAACAGTACGCGGACCTGCAGACCGCCCTCCAGCTGATCGGCGCAAAGTACAAGCCAAAGGACATGGAGACCTTCGGCAACACGAACAGCACCGGCAACAGAATCTACATGGTGGTGAAAGAATGGGCAGAGCAAAGGAAATTGAAATCCGTGTAATCCCCTCGAAGGTCGCCAACCCCTTTATCAAGGCGCACCACTACAGCGGGAAGGTCGTGAACAACAGCTGCCTCCACTTCGGAGCTTTCCTGGACGGGCGGCTCCACGGCGTTCTCAGCTACGGGCCCAGCCTGGACAAGAAAAAGATCATCGGACTGGTAGAGGGCACCGCCTGGGACGGCTTTCTGGAGCTCAACCGCATGGCCTTTGACGAATACCTGCCCCGCAACTCCGAAAGCTACTGCATAGCAAAGACCATCCGGCTCATTCGGAAAAACGCCCCGCAGGTAAAGTGGATCATCAGCTTTGCGGACGGCTGCAGCTGCGGGGACGGGACCATCTACCGGGCCTGCAACTTCGTCCTCACCGACATAAAGAAAAACAGCGCGATCTGCGTCCTTCCCAACGGGGAGAAGATACACGAAATGACGCTGTGCAGCACCCCGAACCGGCCCAGGCCGGAGCTCGGCGGGCGCACCTTCTACGATGTGACCGGCGGCAAGTACGACTGGAACGCCTACGTCAAGGAAGTGGGCGGGACCATCCTCCCCGGCTTCCAGCTGCGCTATATCTACTTCATCGACCCGGAATATAGAAAGCGCCTCCGCGTCCCGGAGATACCCTTCTCCCGCATAGACGAGCTCGGAGCCGGAATGTATAAGGGAGCCCACATCACCCAGGCCGCCCGCCACGCGGAAAGCCACTTCGAGGAATAAGGTGGTCGCATGGCTGACAGCGGGCAATTCTATGAGACCAAGGTCATAGCGCAGTTGTTCAACGTCTCCGTGCGCAGGATTCAGCAGCTGACCCAGGACGGCGTCATTGAGACCACACCGGTCCCCGGCAGGGGCCGCGTTTACGAGCTGGTCCCCACCATCCAAAAATACGTCCAGTATCTGCAGGAAAAAGCCTATGGCAAGCGGGGACCCTCCGAAAAGGAAGCGGACCTGCGGGAGCAGACGGACCGGACAGGGTTCTGCCGCCATCATTACAAGATGATGTACGATTACGGCAACCGTCTGGGAAGCGGTCTCATCCTGAGCACGCATCTGAAGAAGCTCTCCAGCGAGCT
>CANQKL010000236.1 GCA_947624455.1 uncultured Clostridia bacterium | reverse complement strand
GACGGGGTGGGAGTTTACGAATACCCCAACGAGGGGGCGGGCCGAAGCGAATGGGGAACCAAAAACTTCAATTTTTTCCGTGGCGAGGTCAGGAGCTTCCTCCAGTCGGCGGCCAACTTCTGGCTCAGTGAGTTCCATTTTGACGGTATTCGTATGGACGCCATATCCAACTGCATATACTGGCAGGGCGACAGCAACCGCGGCGTAAATGAGGGGGCGGTGAACTTTGTGCGTTCCATGAACAGCCGCCTTCACCAGCTCCACCCAGGAGCGATACTCATTGCGGAGGACAGCAGTAACTTCCTCAAGGTCACCGCTCCTGCGGAATACGGGGGATTGGGCTTCGATTACAAGTGGGACATGGGCTGGATGAACGACACTCTTGACTTTTTCCGCACGGATCCGCTGTTTCGCGGCGGCAGCTATTATAAGCTCAGCTTTTCTATGATGTATTTTTATAACGAGCTATATCTTCTGCCATTCAGTCATGACGAGGTCGTTCACGGCAAGGCCACCATCATCCAAAAAATGTGGGGCGACTATGAGCAAAAGTTCCCCCAGTGCCGGGCGTTGTACGCCTATATGTATACTCATCCCGGAAAAAAGCTGAATTTCATGGGCAACGAACTGGCCCAGTTTCGGGAGTGGGATGAAAATAAGGAGCCGGACAACTTTCTCCTGGAATATCCTCTCCACGACTCCTTCAAAAAATATATAGGGGATCTGAACGCTTTGTACATAGCCGAAGGCTCTCTCCACGAGGGGGAGTATGACCCGGCGCGGTTCAGGTGGCTGCAAGTGGGCGACCCGGAACACGTGGTCTACGCCTACGAGCGCGGGCGTAACGGGGACAGAACCGTAACCGTGCTGAACCTTTCCGGCAACGACTACGAGGATTACAGCCTGGAAATAGAGGCGGCGGGGCTGCTTCCGCTGATAAATTCCGACTGGGAGCCGTACGGCGGCAAAACTCCCCCAAGCCGAGAGGCCGTCGCCGTGAAGGAGGGTCAGGCCCGACTGCGTCTGCCGGCCTTTTCCGCCGGGGTTTACAAGGTCGTCGATTGAAAAAATTTCCATAGTTTGCTGTGAGGGTTAGCTATTTTTACCACGGATAAAATTTCTCCCCCCTGCAAATAATAGCTCATGTAATAAAGCAAAAAGAGAAAGGGAGAAATTTATATATGAAAGCCACAGGAATAGTGAGGAGAATAGACGACCTGGGCAGGGTCGTCATTCCCAAAGAAATACGCCGGACCTTAAGGATCAGAGAGGGAGACCCGCTGGAGATCTTCACCGAGCGGGACGGCGAGGTGATTTTTAAGAAGTATTCGCCCATCGGTGAGCTGGGCGACTTTGCCTCGGAGTACGCCGAGACCCTGTCTAAGACCAGCGGTTCTCCGGTACTCATCACCGACAAGGACAACGTCATAGCCGTGTCCGGCGCTCCCCGCAAGGATCTCCAGGAAAAGCGCATCAGCGACCGGCTGGAGCAGCTTATGGACGAAAAGCGGCTTTTTGTAATGGAGCCTGGCGGCAGTGACCCCGTTCCGGTAGTTGACGGGGCGGACAAGTATTTCGCCGGAGTAATGGCCCCAATCATCAGCGAGGGCGACACGATCGGAACCGTAGTCATGGTGACTGATCTCACTGGCGACGGCATGGGGGAGGTAGAGCAGAAGCTCTGCCAGAGCGCTGCCGGGTTTCTTGGCAAGCATATGGAAGCGTAAAATGCGGCGATGAGAAGGCCGCTTAATTAAAAAAAGTAACTACCGAGCCTTTAGGTTCGGCAGTTACTTTTTATTTGCGGTTATTCGTTGATTACGATGGTTCAGGGACGGCTTCCGTGGCGGGTAATTCCGTTGAGGGGTCGTTTATGATATCCGCTTCGGCGTATTCCGCCTTGACCGCCGCGTCTATCCGTTCCAGAACGGCGTAGGCACGGGGCAGCTTATCTCTTATCGACAGCATGGGCCGGTATGCCCAGCTTCTGCCGCCAAAGGTCTTTTCGGTTATCATGTCTATGGTCAAATAGAGCGTGGGCTTGTCGGATTCGTATGTGCTGTAATCATATAGAACATCATAGCTCACTGTCTCAAGGTCGGCGGTGAGGGCCTGGCGAAATTCCTGTATTTCGGTGGGAGTCAGATTGTAATCCACGCCGTCCATCCCATAGTTGCTAATTAATTCCACGGACAGAGTGGCGATGCTCCACTCACTGTCGAGATGATAATTGCTCAGTCGGTAATCCCGGCTGTCCAGCAGCTCCTTTACGTACTTGTCTCTGTCGTCCATGGACAGATGGTATACGCGGGAGAGGGTTCGGCCGTTCTTCAGCTCGTAGTCAATGTATACGCCGCAGCTGTAAATATCCTCGGGACGGTCCTTGACGATGGCCCTGTGAGCCGACGTTATTTTTTCTATAAGCTCCGGATCCGACGTGGTCAGTCCGTCAGTGTTGTCGTATTCTGTGGAAAAGCCCACGGACTTCACATCGGCGGGGTCGGGTACGCGGCGTTCGTAGCCGGTGATGTCCGCCTCGTAAACAAGGGCTATGACCCCGACTATGCAGAGGAAGCCGACGGCCTGCTTAACAAAGCCCTTTATGCGGTAGGTCTTTTGCAGTATCATCATAGCCGCCGCGGCAGCCACAAGGCCGATGAGGATTGTACCTAAATAGGTGAAGCGGCTCCACACAAGGTAGCTGATCACCGTGCCGAAGCAGAGGGCCGCGCCCTG
>CANQKL010000235.1 GCA_947624455.1 uncultured Clostridia bacterium | reverse complement strand
TTCGCAGAATAACATAAGTCTTTGGATGAAACGGCACGTTTCCGGAAGGGGTAGCCGCTGGGGAAACCGTTCGGGTTGCCCCAGCGAGACCCTGTCCTCTATATTTCTATATACTGCCACAGCAGCGCCAGACCGGTTAAGATCAATGCCATAGAAATGGCAAAGGTTCCTCCCCGCCCCCGGCGCAAACCGTATACCCCAAAGGAAAAGGTTCTTACCGCCGCCCAGGCAAACAGTATCAGTACAACAATTTTCAAAGCCTGCATTTAAACCGCCTCCTATTTTTTACGGGGCGAAAATCTCAGCTCGCCGAAGTCGTTCATATCCACATTGACATTAACGTTGAAGGTCGCGTTTTTAAAGCGGTTCTTCCAGTCATAATCCTTCCACTCGTCATAGCGGAGGAACTTTATCTTGGCGCGGTCGCCCAGGCCGAGTACGTCGACCCCAAATTCGGAACGGGTTCGTTCCAGCAGCTCCTTTACCTTCTGGCTGAAGGCGAAATTTAGATAATTCACAAAATTGTTGTAGTCCTCCCGGGTGTGGAAGGCCTCATCAATGCCGGTGTATTCGCCCCAGAGCTGGATGTCCACGTCGATCTCAGGCTGTTCCCCAACGCGGACGTTAAAATGGGGTTTAGTTATTTGGCGCAGATCCACGTTGACGTAATGATTCGTGCCGGGAACCAGGACACAAAAATGCCCTACAAACATATTTTTTTCCAAAATCTCAACTATGCTCCGTTCCATTAGCCCCAGAGTGCCTACCATCTTGTTGTCGGCGAACACAGCGTAACCGCAGAGGGCGGCGGAGCCGTCTCCGTACAGGGGTATCTCATCGGCGGTGTAGTTCAGGGCAAAATCATCGGGCTTTTTGTAGGGATAACCCTCGGCGGCCTCTTTGGCTTGATCCTTGTCGGTGATGCCCACCAACGGCAGGATATAGCCGCCCTCGTCGGCAATGGCGCTGAAATAGTTGTTGTAAAGGTACGCCCGGCTGGTACCGCTGTCGGCCACCTTTGAAAACAGATGCTCGATGAACTTTTCAATATACACGTCCTGCTTTGGCTCCATGCTCCTGAAAAGTTTATCGGGAGCCTCCTGGGATACGCAGACATATATGCTTGGCCTGAATCCTCTGGTGTTGACCAGATCCGTCATCTGAGAAAAAATGCCGTGCTTTTCAGCTGTTTTCTGAGAAAAGGCTACCAGCTTGGTGTGATTGGTGTCTATGCGTTTGCTTTTGAAGGTATCCAGCAGCCGCATTGCGCTGTAAATACTGGGAGCCTCCACCGTGACGATATCCTTTTCGTGAACGTTTTCTCCGCCCGCTTCTTCGCCTCCGCCGCTGGGATAGGCGAACATAAAGGTGATCCTGTAAAGACTGTTGACTCCCTCATCCACGCCCACGGCTATAACGTAGGACTTGTCGTTGATCTCAGCCGACATATTGGAGCAGCCGCCGAGGACAAGGATCATGACTAAAATCGCAGCTATCTTCTTCACCTTTCAAGCCTCCTCTCCACCTTGCGCAGACGAGCTATCAGCAGCAGTATCAACAGGAACGGAATATAAAAGTAATGACTGAAGTTCAGCGCCACCTTGTACATATCGTAAGTGTCCAGCTCCGAGGCGGGCAGCGTTCCAATCAAGAACAGTATCAACACCAGCATAGGCACAAAGCCCCGACCATCGTCCTCGCTGGAGCTGACCCGCAGCAAATGGGCGGAGGCTATTATCAGGGAGGACAGAGCGCAGATTATAACGCCCGTCCAGACAAAGATGACAGTCGGCTCCAACCGCTGTAAAAACGATCCGGCCTTGATCATCCTCGTCAACTGGTACAGAGGGAAGAAAAAATTTTTTGAGGCGGGATACGGCACGGCAAGACAGTAGACCAAAGTGAAAATAAAGGACACCGCCGTTACCGCGCCAATACTTATGAGTCCGCTGTACTTGAAGGTCTTATAATCTCTGGCTCCCCGGGACAGTACCATGAGGTACAGTATCTCAAAGGTGCCGCTGAGCCGGAAAAAGGCGTGTTCGATTATAGGCCCTTCCCCCAAGCCTAATATGGGCATAAGATTAGACAAATTGTAGTGCGGAATGAGTACCAGCGAAATCACGATCACCGACAGCGCCGTAAACGGAAGTATAAGGATGCTGGCGTTGACATTGGCGCCAAATCCCTTTATCACGCAGATAAACACAGGGATAAGCACAAACAGGGCCACATATTCAATGGTGGTGTTTTCCGCTTCCAGGGTCTGAAGGGCCTCGGAGAGGATGCGGAACAAAAGGCCGCCCCTTATCAGCATTATGCCGACCAGGATAACGTTGAAGATATTCCCTATCGGGCGGCCCAGGGCCTCCCGATTGAGACGCCCCAGCCCCAGCCCGACATACGGCTTGTAAAGAGCCGACACCAGCAAAAACAACGCTATCGAAGCCAGCCCTTTGAGCAGAACGGCTATCCAGGCGGCGCTGCCCGTTGCGCTCACCATGAAATACGGCAGCACCAGAAGATACTTTGCCAGAGCCAGGTTGAAAAACAGTATCGACATCGAAGCCACGCCGATTTTTTTATCGCTTTTACTCGTCACTCTTCCACCCCCTTGAGAATATCCCCTGCTTCCTGCGGCGGCGGGGATTCACATAGTCGTCCCGATAGTCCTGTTTCCATATACGCGGATAGACTATGGTTTTCGGCACGCCGCCCTTAGTGATGGGGGCCACAGGCACAAACATCGGCACTCCCA
>CANQKL010000234.1 GCA_947624455.1 uncultured Clostridia bacterium | reverse complement strand
GAAGGATATATTGGAAACGTTGGCCGTGGACAGTTTCCCTATATCCACATAGGCAAAGACGCCCCCCAATCCCAGGACGCTGTTCCCTTCCCGTGTCACCTGATCTTTCAGGTACAGGGCTCGGCCGCCGGTCATGGACTGGTTGGCCACCGAGACGTCCAGCAGCGGGCCGTAGGAAGGCGTGTAGCTCTGCCCGCTCTCTCTTATGAGGGCCGTGGAGGTCGAGGCCACCGGCGCGCTCCTGATCTGAGTGCCGACGGCGACGCCTTCATAGTCCTGACTAAAGGTAAGCCGGCCCTTCTCGCTTTCTTCCTCATCCACGACCTTTACCGAAAGGTCGTCGATATACATTTCGCACCGACCCCCAGCGCCGGTATTGAACATCAAATGATCCACAGCGGCGTTGGCCCAGGTCTGGCTGAGAGTCCGTTCATTGTTGTACAAATTATAGCGGACATAGGCCGACTCGGTAAGCTTTCCGTCGGAAACGGTGACCGCCACCGAATTGTCGCCGCCATCGACCTCCAGCATCACGTCCCAGATACAGCCGGTTTCAAAGCCCGTACCCGTTCCGAGAAGCCCGACCATATTGCCCTCGTTGTAAGTGATGGTACGCATGATGTTGAAAACCATTCTGTTCTTGTCATTTGGCTCAAGCCTCAGCTGAAGCGCCACGGGATCGCCGGTATCGGCCCCGCCCTTTATCCTGCCGGAGCTGAGGGTCAGCCCCGCCCAATTAGGATTGTATTCCTTACCGGCGATAAGTGTGGGCACATACCACTTAAAGCGGATAACGTACCTATCTGACGGAAGCGCCAGCCTGTGATAGGCTCCCACCGAGCCGGCTCCGTCGGTTCCGTCCCTGTCGGCGTCGTCATACAGGCGAAGGGCGGTATTGCCGTCGGCAAAGCCCGAATTCAAAGGCGTGGGGGCGATATCGGCATAGAGCGAGCCGCCCAGAGCCGGGGTGTAATTGGTATAGGTCATCTCGTTCATGGCGGCCGCTCCCCAGCCGGTTTTGGCGGTAGGCTCTACCGTCAAACCTGTTCCGGACAGCCCCTCAAAATCCATGAACTCGTCGGGAGCCGTTCCTCCGCTGTCGCTGAGTCCGCCATAGGCCTCAAAGGCGGTGACGCTGAACCAGCTATCCTGTTCCTCGCCTTCGACCGCAACCCAGCCATAGCCCCTTATCCGCACATATCTGGCGGGGACGGGGGCAAAGGAATAGTACTCGATGTCGGTAGTGTCGCCCGAGGAATAGCGGTTTGAAACCACGGTAGACCAGCTCTGGCCATCGTCGGAGACGTCCATAGCGAACAGCGTCCGCCTGGTATTTCCCTGATAAAAGCCCAGTCCCAGCGTGTGTAGGTCGTACAAATCGCCCAGATCCACCACAGCGCTGGCGGGCTGGGAGGCGGTCGCCGGAGCTGACCAACGAGTGTTCGGATCACAGGTGAGCATATTGACAGCCTCGTTCCCGTCCTGCTGACCGCTTGGAGCAATGCTGCGCTCCAACGCCGGTATAAGTATGGCGTCCTTGGTAGAGGGACGTTCGGTGAAGCAGGTGGGATAGCGGGAATCAAGCTTTGGGCTAAGAGGAGTCATAGCCTCCATGCTGTCCCAAACCATAAGGGTGCTGTAGCCCTCGCCAGCCGGAACGGGGAAAGTCTCCTCCCAGGTCTTTCCAGCTTCGACCTTTATCTGGCTGCCGCCGACCTCGGCCAGCAGACCGTCTCCACTGTAACGGGTGATAATTACCGCCGCCTCCCGCTGGACGGAAGCGGAATTGCTGGCTCGGACGGCGAACAGAGCGGAGCCGTCGTCATTTCTTTCCGAGCGAACGTCAACGCTGAGGCCGCCGGTTTCCGCCTCCAAGGCCAAAACCGGCTCCGGTGCGGCTTCGTCTTCAGGGGCTGACAGTGCGGCCGCCGGAGAAAGGGCAAGCGCCGACGCAAGTCCCAAGGCCAAAAGCTTTCTTAACCGTTTCTTCAATTTCATGGAGGCTGCCTCCTTTTTTTATTTTAACTCCTCCGCCAGAGCTTCCAACTGTCCGGCGTTTTCCCCGGTCATGGCGGATCTTATCGTCACTTCCGCCGTTATAGTCAGATTTTTACAAGGCTCCAGCATTTTTTTCATAACCTTCGCCGCCATAGGCGCCCAGCTGCCGTTCTCCACGAGGGCCACCGTCCTGTTCTGGAAGCCCCGCTCGGTCAGGCTTTCGATAAAGGTTCTCATAAAGGGGAATATATCTCCGTTGTAGGTGGTAGTAGCCAGCACCAGCTTCCCATAGCGGAAAGCGTCCTCAACCGCCTCCGCCATGTCGCAGCGGGCCGGTCGTTCAGGGCCACCTTGGGACAGCCCTTTTCCTCCAATTTTTCCGCCAGCAGCTCCGCCGCGGCCTTTGTGTGACCGTAAACCGAGGTGTAGGCTATGCACACGCCCTCAGTTTCCACCCCGTAATTTGCCCAGGTACCGTACAGGTTCACATAGTATTCAATATTCTCGCTGAGTACGGGGCCGTGAAGGGGACAGATAGTCTGGATATCCAGTCCGGCGGCCTTTTTCAGCAAAGCCCTGACCTGGGCGCCGTATTTGCCTACTATGCCGAAGTAGTAGCGTCTGGCCTCGCAGGCCCAGTCCTCGTCCGCGTCAAGAGCGCCAAACTTACCGAAAGCGTCGGCGGAGAAAAATATCTTATCCTTGGGATCATAGGTCATGATCACCTCGGGCCAATGGACCATGGGCGCCGTCACAAAGGTAAGCTCCCTGCCGCCCAGGCTGAGAGTGTCGCCGT
>CANQKL010000233.1 GCA_947624455.1 uncultured Clostridia bacterium | reverse complement strand
GTACGGTCCAGGTCATCCCCCACATAACCAATGAAATAAAGGAAAGGATATACCGCGCCGGGAAAAACAACGTGGACTTCGTGATAACGGAGATCGGCGGCACTGTCGGCGATATCGAAAGTCTCCCCTTCCTGGAGTCCATACGCCAGGTTCAGCGGGAGGTGGGCAGGGACAACTGTCTATACATCCATGTCACTCTCGTGCCGTATATTGCATCCAGCGGAGAACAGAAGTCCAAGCCCACTCAGCACAGCGTTAAGGAGCTGCTGAGTCTGGGCATCCAGCCGGACATCATCGTTTGCCGCACTGAAATACCGCTGGAAAAGGGCATAAAGGAAAAAATCGCCTCCTTCTGCAACGTCAGAAAGGAGTGCGTAGTGGAAAACCTCGACGCGCCCACTCTGTACGCCGTTCCGCTGGCATTGGAAAAGGGCGGACTCGCTACCGCCGTTCTCAGTTGTCTGCGTCTGCCCCAGGTGGAGCCAGACCTTACGGAGTGGAAGCAGATGGTAGAAACAGTCCTATCCCTTGGCGCCGACGGCCGCAAGGTGAAAATAGCCCTCGTGGGCAAGTATGTGGCTCTTCACGACGCCTACCTCAGCGTAGCCGAGGCTCTGCGCCACGGCGGCATCGCCAACAAGATCGACGTTGAAATAGACTGGGTAGACAGTGAAAAAATAACCTCCGAAAACGCCGCCGAAATGTTGGCCGACGCCGACGGTATCCTGGTGCCGGGCGGCTTTGGCGACCGCGGGATAGAGGGCAAGATCCAGGCCGCCCGCTATGCCAGGGAAAACAAGGTTCCCTTCTTCGGCATTTGTCTGGGGATGCAGATGGCCGTCATCGAATATGCCCGGGACGTGCTGGGCCTCAAGGACGCAAACAGCGCCGAATTCGACGAAAAGACCGCTAATCCCGTCATCCACATCATGCCCGACCAGATAGACATAGAAAATATGGGCGGCACTCTCCGCCTTGGCCTTTACCCCTGCAAAATAACCGAGGGCAGCCATATCGGCAGCATTTATAACGACGAACTTATCTATGAGCGTCACCGCCACCGCTACGAGTTCAACAACGATTACCGGGAGGCCCTGGTGGACGCCGGTCTGGTTTTGGGAGGAATATCTCCGGACAACCGCCTGGTGGAAACTATAGAGCTAAAGGATCACCCCTGGTTCATAGGCGTCCAGTTCCATCCCGAGTTCAAGTCCCGCCCCAACAGGGCGCATCCCCTGTTCGCGTCCTTTATAAAGGCCGCGGGCGAGAAAAAAGGTTTATAAATTTATAATTTATAATAATAATTTTTATAATATCTAACAGAGAGGGCGAAGCCGCTCCCGCGTCTGTGCCAAGGCGCGGACTTCGTGCCGACCTGAAAGAAAGGAAGAAAAAAATGTACAACGTAAAATCCAAACACGCCGAGGAGTTCATCGACCATCAGGAGATTCTTGACACCTTGGCCTATGCCGACGCAAACAAGACCAACGCCGAGCTTATCGACTCTATCATCGAAAAAGCGAAGCTTCGCAAGGGTCTAAGTCACCGGGACGCTTCGGTTCTGCTGGCCTGCGAGCTTCATGACCGCAACGAGGAGATTTTCGCCCTCGCCAAGCGGATAAAAGAGGACTTTTACGGCAACCGTATCGTAATGTTCGCCCCTCTGTACCTGTCCAACTACTGCGTAAACGGCTGCACCTACTGTCCCTACCACATGAAGAACAAGCACATCGCCCGTAAAAAGCTGACTCAGGAGGAGATCAGGAACGAGGTCATAGCTCTCCAGGACATGGGACACAAACGCCTCGCCCTCGAGACAGGAGAGGATCCTGTCAACAACCCCATCGAATATGTGCTGGAATCCATCAAAACCATCTATTCCATCAAGCACAAGAACGGCGCCATCCGCCGGGTAAATGTGAACATCGCCGCCACCACCGTTGAGAATTACCGCAAGCTCAAGGAAGCCGGCATCGGCACCTATATCCTGTTCCAGGAAACCTACCACAAGGAGAGCTATGAGAAGCTTCATCCCACCGGCCCCAAGCACGATTACTGCTACCACACCGAGGCCATGGATCGGGCCATGGAGGGCGGCATAGACGACGTGGGCTGCGGAGTGCTTTTCGGCCTTGAGCTTTACCGCTACGAGTTTGCCGGTCTGCTCATGCACGCCGAGCATTTGGAGGCGGTTTTCGGTGTAGGGCCTCACACTATAAGCGTACCTCGGCTCAAGCGGGCCGACGACATCGACCCCGATGCGTTTGACAACGGCATCGACGACGACACCTTTGCCAAGATCGTGGCCTGCATACGTATTGCCGTTCCCTACACCGGTATGATAATTTCCACCCGCGAAAATCAGAAGTGCCGCGAGCGCGTGCTGGAGCTGGGTATCAGTCAGATCAGCGGCGGCAGTAAGACCAGCGTTGGCGGCTATGCCGACGGCACTCTGGAGGATGACGACGTGACCGAGCAGTTCGACGTCAGCGACACAAGAACCCTTGACCAAGTGGTGCGCTGGCTCATGGAGCGCGGCTTTATCCCCTCCTTCTGTACGGCCTGCTACCGCGAGGGCCGCACAGGCGACCGGTTCATGACCCTGTGTAAGAACCAGCAGATACTGAACTGCTGCCATCCCAATGCCCTTATGACCTTAAAGGAGTACCTTATGGACTATGCCTCTCCCGAGACAAGGGCTATAGGCGAGGCTCTAATTGAAAAGGAGCTGGAAAAGGTCACCAACCCCAAGGTCAAGGAGATAGCCCGGCGGAACCTTGCCGAGATAGAAAAAGGTTCACGGGATTTCAGATTCTAATA
>CANQKL010000232.1 GCA_947624455.1 uncultured Clostridia bacterium | reverse complement strand
CAGCCGCCGATCCTCAAAGTCCGTGCCAAAGAACTGGTGCATGATGGGGAAAGCCTTGACCCCGGCGACGATCGCCGCGGAAGGGTACTTGTCCATAAAGGCCAAAATACTGCCCGAATGGTCGGGTTCCATATGCTGCACTATAAGGTAATCGGGGTTCCTGCCCTCAAGGGCGGCCTCAAGCTTGCCGAGCCATTCATCGGCAAAGCGGCTGTCTACGCCGTCCATTACGGCCGTCTTTTCGTCAAGTATGAGGTAGGAGTTGTAAGCCATTCCCTGTTCCACAACATACATACCCTCGAAAAGGTCGATATCCCGGTCATTTACTCCGATGTATCTCACGCTGTCAGTAATATTCATTGCAAAAACCTCCAAATAAAGTCATTACACTTTATTTTACCACATCCCAGCGTGTTATGCAAGAGTTTGAGGCCAAAATAAATTTAAAATATTGTGAAAATTAGAGAGGAAAAGAAAGATTTTTGGAGAATAATATTTTGTGAAAAAAATTTTTTTAAAATGGGGAACTTTTTTGAAATTTTTTCGTCTAATATATGGAGTCCGATCCAATACATAATTTACATCATTTTATATCAATACAGGAGGTATCATCAATGAAAAAACTTAGGAAGATTCTATCTCTGGGACTAGCGGCGGCTCTGTCCGTCGCCGCCGTACCCGTTCTGGCCGACGCGGAGATCACGGTCAACCCCGGCGAGACTCAGTATGCCGGAGCGGCCACCGATCAGCAAGCCATAGCCGTGGCAAAGCTGACCTTTGATATTCCCGACGAGCTGAGCCAGTGCGACTACAACGTGACCGACTACGGCGGAGAACGGAGCTTTGACATCACCTGGTCCGATCCTTCCCGGGAAAAGAGCGTTTCCGTCATGATCAATTCCCGCTTGGTACCCACGTCCTACAGGGACAATACCTTCGACGAGGCTTCCGGCCTCTCAGAAATACGCAAGTCCGCCCTGCTTGAGAGCGCGAAGGCTTTTCTGGAAAAGACCGTGCCTCAACTGGCCGACAGACTGGTCTACAGCGAGAATGACAGCGGCGGCGTCCGTTTTTCCTTCGACCGGTACGAAAACGGCGTTCGGGTGGAGGACAACTATGCCAGAGTTTTTATGAGCCGCTCCACCGGCAAAGTCCGCAGCTACAGCCTTACTTGGGACTTTGACAGTCAGTTTGAGGTCGGCGGCGGCCCCGCCGAGGATCAGGCCTACTCCGTCCTCAACGGCGAGGGAGTTTCCACCGAGTACCGCGTATTTGGGGAGAAAGCTTTCCCGGTGTATGCCGACGACAACAATGTTTACGTTGACGCCCAGGGCGAGACCTTCAGTCCCATGTCCATTTATGACTTGCCCCAAAAGCAGAATAATCTCTTCGGCGTAGAGGAGTCTGCCGCGGCAATGGACAGCGGCGGCAGCGGCGGCGGAAGCTACCGCTTTTCCAGCGAGGAGATCACGGCGATGGAAAAAATGAACAGCCTCATCAGCCGGGAGAAGATCGAGGCCATAATCGCCTCCCTGCCCGAGCTGTCTTTGCCTGAAAAATACAAGCTCAATCTCCGCTATATTTCCAATGTCTATAAGGACAGCGGCAAGACGGAGTATACAGTGAGCTGCGAATTTGAGACCGACGACGGCGCCGGATACGGCGAGATGATTCTGAACGCCGAGACCGGCGAGATACAGAACTTCTATTCTTGGAACGACAATGACTACCGCAGCTCCGTGGAAGATTCGACCGGCAGCGTCATAGCCGATCCCTATGACAGCGAAAAATGCCGCCAGATAGCCAGGGCCTTTATCGAGAAGATAAAGGACGTATCCGACTACCGGTCCGACTCTGAGGATGAGTACTACGGCTACAATAACGGCAGCGGTTATATCCGCTATATCGGCGGCATACCCTTCCCCTCCGACTGCAAGCAGGCAACTGTTTCTCCTAAGACCGGCAAGATCACCCGCTACTACGAAAACGTACCCGAGGTGGAGATCGTGACCCCCGCCTCCATGGCCGACCGTCTCGCTTCCGTGAAGAACGCCTACGACGCGGAGCTGATTTATGCCTATAAGGGCGAGACTGACGCTCAGGGAACGGTAGTGAATATCAAGCCCGTCTTGGCCCGCAAGCTCACCCCCAAGACCAGCTTTTACGTACTCAAGGCCGAGGACGGCTCTCCCATCGACTACGACGGCGAGGCTCCCGAGGTCGTAACTCAGAAGAACGACGAGACCTCTCACCCCGCTTGGAATTCCTTTGACATCCTCCGTGACAACGACATCACCCTGAACGGCTCCTGGTCCTTTGACGACGCCATAACCGAGGCCGATTTTAACAGCCTGTTGAGTATGCTCAACGGCATTGACGCCATTCCTTACTACTATTACCGCTACAGCGTGGAGGCCAGCGATCCCGACAAGCTTCTCTCCCGCGAGGACGCCGCCCGGGCCGTAGCCGTCAAGCTGGGCTGGGAAAAGCTCATCGACCTGGACATTTATTCCGTGCAGTTTACGGACAGGGCGGCCTTCACCGGCGGAGTCGGAGCCGCGGCCATGCTTCAGGGGCTGGGCATAATGAGCGCCGGAGCGGACGGCAGCTTCCGTCCGGCGGACAGCTTCACCTACGGCGACGCCTTTATCCTCGCCTATAATCTGGCCACGTCCGGGCTCAACGCCGCCGGCTGATCTCGGCCCGCATAAACCTTATATATCAAACAAAGCCTGACGCGTATGCGCCGGGCTTTATACTACTGACGACCCCCATGCACGATGGGGAAAGCTCGAAAGGGAACTCCCTTTCGATAAAAAACATAAAATCTCGGGGCGTGTACCCGA
>CANQKL010000231.1 GCA_947624455.1 uncultured Clostridia bacterium | reverse complement strand
GCTCGTCTTACGCGCGCGAGGTATACCTCGCGCGCGTAAGACGAGCAGTCCTGAGAGTTCATCATGCCGCCCCAGCCGTAGCGGTCGCCAAGCGACTTAAACGCCTGCGTGACAACGTTTGCGGTAGTGTACGGCAGGAAGCCCACATTTACATCGCGGTTCGCGGGGATAAGAGCGTTCTTTTGGTAAAAGCTTCCGTCCTCGTTTCTTGCGGGCATCTTGACAACATAGTTGCTCCACGGAAGTCGGAACGTCACTATGCCCGGGTCGTCCGTCACGAGCGGCAGAACCGTTCCCATCGTGAGCATTTTCTCGTTCAAATCTGCGTCGGCGCTCGGTTCGAGATACACCTTCTCCCCCGTCACCACAAGGATTTTATCGGGATTTAAGTATTTTTCCCACTCCGCCTTATCGGCGCACACGCCTATATCCTCAGTCGGGACCCAGCCGGAGCAGCATTGGCTTTTCGCCAGCGTGAATTTTCCGTCACCCGTCGTGAACAGCACTACAAGAGGCTCGTTCACGATTACGGCGCTGGACACGAGGTCATCCCATTCGGGGTCGGACGGGTCGTCAGACAGATAATCTCCGTACGGGTACGCCTTCATAACCGTCCTGTTTACCGCGAAGCCAAATTTATACGGCATATTCTCCGTTACTGGCGAGTTGCGTATATTTTCGCGGATAGCCTCGTAGTAGCTTTCGGGAACAGGCTCACCGTTTAAGTACAGCCCTGTGGGCGACGTAAAATTCGCGTTAAGCTCCGCGAGCATCACTCCGTTGTATGCGCCTTCCGTCGCGGCAAGGTCGTTTGTGTACGTTTCGGGAGTGTCAAGAACCGCGCGGTTAAAGGCCTCGATTTCCTCCTTCGTCATAACGATTTCGTCCGAGCAGCTTTCCTTGCCGTGCCAGAACTGCGCGGTACACATCTCAGCTGTAACATTCGGCGCCTTAAACGTGCTGTCCATATTTTTAAGCACATCGTCCGCTCCGTGCGTATAGTCGGACATAACCATTTCGCCCGCGGGCTGTAGAGTATCGTTCCACTGAAACAGCTTGGCTTTTGTCGCGCCGTCGGGCGTGAGCGAATCCAGAACGTTTTTCAGCTCGTTTTCATTAAACAGCTTCGCGTCTATAAGCGCTTCGTTGTCGTTGTAATACGCGCATATGTACATAACGTCATCCGCCGCGTACGCCGCGGGCGAAATGACAGCCGCCGCAATTAAAGCGGCAGCAATGGCTTTAAATTTCATTCCAATCTCTCCTTTTGCCGCCTCGCGCGGCTGCAAAAATATTTTATATCTGTCCTTTACCGTGTTAAAGTCAATACATGATAATTTACTTTGTGCGCGAAACCCTTTGCGCTCAGACGGACAGTCAATTAACACCGACCGAGTCCCCGCTTACGGGAAAATCAAAATACGTGTCGGGGTACGGCTCATCCGCAAGCGTGAAGTGCCACCACTCCGTATCGAGCGGATTAAAGCCGTTTTCAACCATTATATCCCTCAAAATATTTCTGTTCCGTATCTGCTCCTCTGTCAGGTCGCCTGTATAATCGGGGTGGGAAAGCTCGCCGAAATAATCAAACGTGCCGCCCATGTCAAGCTCCTTGCCCGTACTCATGTCAAACAGCGTGAGATCAACCGTGCTGCCCCTGCTGTGACCCGATTTTTCGGCAATGTAGCCCTGGTCGAAAAGCACGGATTTGTCAAGCTCTGGATAAAAATACTCCTTCATCCGTGTATCGCCTGTATTCTCGGCCCACTCGACAAAGTTTTTAACGGCTGTCTGCGGACGGTACGCGTCGTAGATTTTGAGCCTGTAACCCTTTTTAACGGCGTCGTCCGACGCATTTTTGAGCGCCGCCGCGGCTTCCTTTGTCAAAAGCGCGCACGGCTCGTCGTAGCCGTTTATTCTGTCGCCGACGAAATTATATGTGGAATAGTACCTTATTTCCAGTATCGCGTCGGGAACGGCTTCCGCGAGGAGAACGAAGTCCGACGCGTCCGTTGCCGCCGTCTGATTTGCGCCTGTGTTCGCGGCAAGGGCGATTTTGCTTATCATCGCCGCGAACTCCGCTCGTGTTAGCTTAACGCCCGACATACCGCTGTGAATCGACGGGCTTGCGCCATCGGGAACGCAGAGCGCCGTACCCTCACCGAGAGCAAGTCCGTCCTCGTAGGTCGTGTAAAATTGGAAATCCGACGTGAGCGTCAGCTTATTTTTCTCGCATATCGCGCCGGTTACTTCCACGGGTTCGGAAAATGTCACCTCTCCCGTTGCGAAATCGTGGCCGAATGTCTTGTAAAGCTTGCCCGTTTCTCCGTCGAAATAGAGCGGGTGATTTAAAATCTCTTTTTCGGCGCATACCGTTAGAGGCATGAACGCACAGACGACCGCCGCGACCAATATGTAAGATATAATTCTGCTTATTTTCTTCATGGTATCTCTCCTCCATTTTTCATAATTAAGCTCACATAAACACATTATTTTTTTTAATTATATCACATTGTCAGCCTCAATTCAACTTTTTTTGTGCCAAATAGCCCACATTTTATGCCGTGGGTCAAAAAAATCAGCATATCCATTGCAATTACTATATTATATCAGTGCCGCCCGGCGGGCCTTTTGCGGCATAAGGAGGGGCAAGCCTTCGCGCGGCGACATTTTTTCGCAAGAGAAAGCGTCGGAGCAAAGAAAAAAGAAAAACCGTCTATAAAAAGCGGTTTTTCCACATCAAATCACAGTTTTGATTTTATCGCCGGATTTAACAACACATACATTGGCTTAAATAAAGGTTTTCAGCAAAAACAGGGCCCCCGCAAAACGGCGAAGCCGATTTTGTGGGGAAAGGAGGAGCAGCGAGGTGAT
>CANQKL010000230.1 GCA_947624455.1 uncultured Clostridia bacterium | reverse complement strand
TTGGGAGGATACCGACGGGAACGTGGATATATTTGTGGCCGGTGTGGGTACCGGCGGCACTATCACCGGCGTCGGCGAATATCTCAAGTCCCAGAATCCCGATATCAAGGTGGTCGCGGTGGAACCCGCGTCCTCTCCCGTCCTCTCCGAGGGCAAAAGCGGCTCCCACAAAATCCAGGGCATAGGCGCGGGCTTCGTTCCCGACACTCTCAACGTGGAGGTCTATGACGAAATAATAAAGGTCGAAAACGACGACGCCTTTAAAACCGGCAGAGCTGTGGCCCATTCCGAGGGCGTGCTGGTGGGCATTTCCTCCGGCGCGGCTGTTTGGGCGGCGGCAGAACTGGCCAAACGTCCCGAGAACAAGGGCAAGACCATTGTGGTTCTCCTGCCCGACACCGGCGACCGCTACCTGTCAACGCCAATGTTCGCCGACTGATAAAAACCAGGCCCCTTCACGTCAAAAAAATGTAAAATTTGCTATTGAAATATGTAATATCTTGTGATATAATAGCCCTGTATCAGTGATACAGGGCTATTATATCGTTTGTAAAGGAGTATGGATATGGGCGGTTTTTTCGGAGCGGCATCAAAAAATGACTGTGTGTTCGACTTATTTTACGGCATCGACTATCATTCCCACCTTGGCACCAGAAGGGCGGGCATGGCGGTATACAGCCAGGAGAACGGCTATGATAAGGCCATTCACAATATTGAGAACGCTCCTTTCCGAACCAAGTTTGAACAGGAGTCTCAGTCCATGCACGGCCAACTGGGCATTGGCTGTATCTCAGACTTTGAGGCTCAGCCCATACTTGTCCGTTCCCACCATGGCACCTTCGCGGTGACAACAGTGGGCAAGATCAATAACGCTGAGGAAATAACCCGTAACATAATCGACAAAAACGCCCATTTCTTTGAAATGCAGAACGGCGACATTAACCAGACCGAGCTGGTTGCCGCCATAATAAACCAAAAGGAAAATTTCATCGAGGGAATAAAGTACGCTCAAGAGATCATCGACGGCAGCATGAGCATCCTTATCCTGACCTCAAAGGGCATTTACGCCGCCAGGGACAAAATGGGCCGCACGCCCATTTCCATCGGCAAAAAGGAGGACGGCTACTGCTTTAGCTTCGAGAGCTTCGCCTACCTCAACCTGGGCTATACGCCTGTACGCGAGCTGGGCCCCGGAGAGATCGCCGTCATTGACCCCGAGAGCGAACGCACCCTTGTTGGCCCCGGCGAAAAAATGAAGATCTGCACCTTTTTATGGGTGTATTACGGCTATCCCTCCTCATCCTATGAGGGAGCTACCGTCGAGGAGGTACGCTACAACTGCGGCAAATACCTGGCGGGCCACGACGCGGGCAAGATAGACGTGGATCTTGTCGCGGGCATTCCCGACTCCGGCACGGCCCACGCCATAGGCTACTCTAACGAGTCCGGCGTAAAGTTTTCACGCCCCTTTGTGAAGTACACGCCCACCTGGCCCCGGTCTTTCATGCCCACCTATCAGAGTCGGCGCGACCTTATCGCAAAAATGAAGCTCATACCCATCCACGACCTTATTGACGGGAAAAAGCTGCTTATGATAGACGACTCCATCGTTCGCGGCACCCAGCTAAGGGAGACAACTGAGTTCCTCTACGACAGCGGAGCCAGCGAGGTGCATATTCGCACGGGCTGTCCTCCCCTGCTCTTTGGCTGCAAATATCTGAACTTTTCCCGCTCCACCTCAGAGATGGAGCTTATCGGCCGCCGAGCCATAATCGAGCTGGAGGGCCGCGACCCCGATCGGGCCACTCTGGAGGAATACGCCGACCCCAACAGCGAAAAATACCAGGCCATGGTGGACAAGATCTGTGAAATGCTCCACTTCACCAGTCTCAGCTATCACCGGCTGGATGATTTGATAGCCTCCGTGGGCATAGACCCCGACAAGCTTTGCACCTACTGCTGGAACGGCAAGGAGTAACTATAATTAAGGCAATACCGCACAAAGCTCACTTGTGGTCTTTGTGCGGTATTGCCTTAAGTGTCAACATCAACGATCGCCTCATATTTTAATATGAGGTGATTTTTTATGCCTATAATTTATCTCAGTCCCTCCTCTCAGGAGGGCAACGCTTATGTCAACGGCGGCACCGAGGAGTACTACATGAATCTCGTCGCCGACGCCATGGAGCCATACCTACAGTCCAACGGCATACGTTACGTCCGCAACAACCGGAACCTTACGGCCCAACAGTTCATCAACCAATCCAACAACGGCAATTATGACCTTCACCTGGCCCTTCACTCCAATGCCGCTCCCGAGGGTATGTACGGCAGCAAGCAGGGCGTGGACGTCTATTATGCCCGGGGCAGCAGCCGGGGCAAACGGGCGGCGGATATTTTTGCCCGCAACCTGCGCAGCATTTACCCTAATCCATCATTGGTGAGGAGCATCCAGACTTCCACCATAGGCGAGGCGGTCAAGACCCGAGCCGTGGCGGTGTTCATAGAAATGGGCTATCACGACAATACAGCCGACGCCAACTGGATCAAAAACAATATCCAGACCATCGCCCGCAACCTCGTGCTTTCCGTCACCCAGTATTTCGGCCTGCCCTTTATCGAGGCGACCCCCGCCCAAGCCGGCATAGTGCGGCTGACCTCTGGTACGCTAAATTTGAGGGCCAAGCCCGACCTCTCCGCCAGGGTCATAGCCAGCATACCCAACGGGGCGCGGGTAGTAGTTTTGGGCGAATGGCAGGGCTGGTATGTAGTCCGTTACGGGAACAACACCGGTTACAGCGACGGGCGTTATATCCAGCTCATATAAAATGGGGCTGTAAAAAAATGGCGCAGACCGGCGTCGTCGCGAGCTCGGTATCGCAAG
>CANQKL010000229.1 GCA_947624455.1 uncultured Clostridia bacterium | reverse complement strand
CTGTGTTTTCCGTTATCATCACGGGAACCTCCACCGTCTCGCCAGGATAGGTCTCCACGTCGCCAACCTTAAACGCGGCCCTGCCCTCGCCTTCGGACGCCGCCTGAAGCGTTACATCCCACTTTGCCAAGTATTGGCTGAGCTTAACTCCGTCCTTTGTATTCACTACGTCGTCCTTGACAACATCGGCGGCGGCCAATTCCGACTGGCTCAGTACAATATCCCATTTCGCCAGATATTGATTTAGCCGTACCCCGTCCTTTGTGTTAACAATACCGTCGCTGAATATATCTCCCGACATCAAATCAACGGACACGCCGCCGACGGTCGCTTTAATGTCTACGTCCTCGTAATTCTGATTTGAAACGTCGCCGCTGGCGCAGGTAACGATAATTTGACTGTTGCCGCTGGCGTTTTTATCCACGTCAAAGGTCAGCAGTAATATTTCGCCATTTTCTTTAAAGTCCGACGGATTTGACCAATAAGCGGTGACATAGTTATACTTTTTCATATCGCCGCCCTGCTGGATATTGCTTGTCAGCGTCCCCGCTGTAAGGGCGCCGCCCTTGGCGATGGAAACGGGGGTCAGTATTCTCTTGTCGAAATTTACGGTAAAATTGAAACCTGCTATACCCGGATTTTCCGAAATGCTTATCGGAACGGTCACTCTGCCGCCGGGAACGGCGTTTACCCGTCCTACCGCAAGCTTGGCCGAATATTTTGGGGCAGCCTTTGGCTTTACCGTGACCTTACATTCGGCGGTTTTGCCGCCGTCCTCGGTAGTGACCGATATGGTGGCCCTGCCCGCTCCCGTCGCTTTTACGACGCCGTTTTTGACGGTCGCCGCGGAATCGTTGTCAGATTTCCATGTTACGTTTTTGTTCGACGCGTTATCCGGGAATACCGTTGCCGTCAGCATTATGCTGTCGCCCTCGTTGAGTGTGGCTTCGGTTTGGCTGAGCGTAACTCTTTCAACGTTGGTTTTCGGCGTCACAGTGACAGTTTCCTGCCCTAAAAGCATGTTTGAACCCTTTCCGACCTCATTTATGCCGAAAACTCTCACATTATAGGTTCCCGGCTCTATCTCTATCGTGCCTTCATAGCCGTGATATTTACCGGCGTGCATTATTTCGTCCACGTCGCTGCGTTCCTTGTCGGCTCTAAAGCTATACGCCTGGTCGTTTACATAAACGTGTACCGATATCGAGGCGTTAAGATCGTCCTCGTCAAAGACCCATCCGGCGACCTTTATCTCTCCCTCGCCGCCCTCTATGGCGTCGACAAAGCCTCTTGGATGATTGACCGGAGCAATGTACTGAACGTTGTTCCAGATCAAGGAGTGGTTCTCGCCGTTGGTGTCGATGGCGAATACCCGCACAAGCTGGTTGCCTGTTCTCTCTACCTGAATAACGTCGTCAAAGCCGTGATAATTCCCTACGCCAAAGGCCAAGCCCACGTCGTCCCTGGAATTATCGGCACTGATCTCGTAAATATCACAATCTGCGTCCTCGCCGACATAGACGCGGATAGCGACGGTGGCCGACGTATTGTCAGGGTCGTAGGCCCAGCCGGCGACGTGCAGCTCGCCAGACTCGGTGGATTCGCATACCTCACAGGTGGCGTTGGGCCGGATAGGATCTGGGACAGTTGAGCTAAGCATAAAATACGCTCTTACTCCAAGGGATGACAACTGAGCCTCTGTTTTCCACGCATAACCTGATGTGGTTCCTCTTTTGGATGAAGGTGCGGAATCAAGCAAAAGATATTTGCCACTCGAATCATCATAACTTGTAATAGCCATAAAGTGGCCTGGAACGTTGCACGTTGTAACGCCACCGTTTTGAAGGTGCTTTTTTACGGTAGAGATGGAAGATGTCTGTCCAGAATAGGAAAATCCGTATTCAGGCCCATATTTTTTTGCAGCACCCTGAAAAAAAGCCCATGCTGTCCCTTGGTTTTTAATCCTATATCCATTAGCAATTGAGAAATCAGCAAGCATCGTTGGCTCTAAAAAGTTCCCGTTTAAGTTATATACCGCATTGGTCAAAGCAAGAAGTCCGCATCCGGCTTCGGCTATAGTCGTACCATAATTATATGAGTAGTTTGACCAAGGCTGCTCTTTGCCCTGATAATACACTGTTATTGCTGACATTAACTGAACATTATTGCTTTCGTCAACATTTAAGTCTATATCTCCGGCATAGTGTTCTCCGTCTGCCTGTACTTCCGCCAGCGCCACACACGGCACCGCTGCCATTACCATCGCCATGCACACCAGCACGGCCAGAAGCTTTTTCATTTTGAGCATCTTAATGTTCCTCCTTATTCTTTTTTTCGCACAATAAAAAATGCGCAGCTAATTCGAAGCTACGCATGAAAAACGCTTGCTCCGAATTTACTGCCACATAAATCGGATATAATACTTAAGAGACACTTTTGGCCTACGCCTGAAAAAGCGACATAAGAGCATTATAGGAGCGGCGTTTTTACCACCATATTAATGCCCTTATCACTACTACTATTATTCAGCGTATCTTTATATAGGCAAAATTATGTCATGCACAAAAATACGCATAAATATGCGTCTCCTTTCCATATCCGATTATGTGGCAGTTTCAGTATATCACACATTTTTCCTCTTGTAAAGTATTTTTTTAATAAATTCAACTTTTGATAATATGATTTTGTCACCGCACCATTTACCCATGACACTTAAGGCTTTAACGCTATCGTCCGTTTCGGAGAAAAACGCGCACATCGTGTTGTGGGAGTGTATCTCCAAAAAGGGGAGAAATTTTTCCCTGTCCATATCCGGCAGAGTAAAGTCCACTCCGGCGGCGCTCACAGTCTGACGGGGAATGTATGTGCAATACCTGCCGTCGGCAAGGGAGCGGTATATTACGGCCGCGGCCTCCATGGGGAG
>CANQKL010000228.1 GCA_947624455.1 uncultured Clostridia bacterium | reverse complement strand
CGGCCATATAGGCGAAGCCCTGCTCCTCCCACTCCTGGAGGGTAAGCGCCAGAAGCTCTCCGTCCTCGGAGCGGTAGACCACCATTTCTCCCTTGTCCAAGCCATGGCGGGCCAAGGCTACGACCGTTACCGTATCGCCGTCGCCGTTCGCGTATTTGCCCGGAATGACCGCCATAAGCCCGCCCCCCTTACTAAAATGCTTTATACGGACATTTTACCACAAAATGCTACATAATGCAAGTATTCCACTCATAAAAAGCATAATTTATTAAAAAACGCTGATTTAGGGCGATGGCGACCGGGCCTCGGTCAAAATCATAAATTTTATTAATTTTGTGACTTTGATATTGACGAAAGTGATTTTATGATGTATAATAACTCAGTGGGCAAAAAGCTCATATACAATATATTGGAGGTGACAGTATGTTTTGCCCTAAATGTGGAAAAATGAATCCGGACGACAGAGAAAAATGCAGCGGCTGCGGAGCCATCCTCCACGAGGAGAAGCCCCAGGCCAATAAAAATAAAAAAAGCCCCATAGGCAAAATAATCGCTATCATAGCCGCGCTGGCAGTCGTTGCCGGCGGGACGGCGGCGGCCGTTACCAGCTGTGACGGAGCCGAGGCCGCGGTCATTGCCGAAGCCTGCTATGTTCTGAGATAAAGGAGGGGCGGTCTTTTGAAAAACTTTTGGAAAACTGTGTGGAAGGGCCTGCGAACCTTTTTTTCCAAGCTTTCTCACTTCATCGAGCATCACACCATCATCTTCTGCGCCATACTGAGCCTGGTGGAAAACTTTGTTATCGAGGCCCTTGGCCGCAGAAGTCTGGGACAGGCTGTGAGCTATGTGATCCACAGCCCCGCGGTGTTTTTGTACAACGCGCTCATCATCATGCTTTGCCTATCCCTGTCGCTCCTGTTTCGGCGGCGGGTCTTTGGTATTGTGCTCTTTTCCCTGCCATGGCTGCTCTGCGGGGTCATCAATAACGCGGTTCTGAATTATAGGGTCACGCCCCTGTCGGCCATCGACTTTCAGATCGTGAAGATGAGCCTGATACTGGTGTATCTGACCAAGGCCCAGCGTATAATGCTCTATGTGGGGGCGGCTCTGGCGGTCATCGCCGTGGTGGCCCTTTGGATAGTCGGCCCGAAAATCAGCGGAAAGATACACTTTGGCCGAAATATGGCTACCATTGTGGGATTGCTGGCGGCGGTGGTCATAGCCACCAATATCGGCCTCAACTTCGAGGCCCTTGGCAACCGCTTCGGAGATTTGGTGGGGGCCTACAAAAACTACGGCTTTGTATACTGTTTCAGCTCCAGCGTGCTGGACACCGGCATCAACAAGCCCGCTGGCTACTGCGAGGAAATGGTCAAGGAAGTCACCGACGCCCTGCCCGAGGTGTCTGTCCCGTCCGAGGATAGCGTCCGGCCCGACGTGATAATGATACAGCTCGAGTCCTTTTTCGACCCCAACCTCATAAAAGGGGCGAAGTTCAGCGCCAATCCGGATCCGGTCTTTACCTGGCTTAAAGACAACTATACCTGCGGCGCGCTGCATATGCCTTCCTATGGCGGCGGCACCGCCAACTCGGAGTTCGAGGTTTTGACGGGAATGACTATGGAGGCCTTCGGCGCCGGAGAGTACCCCTACAAGACCATTATGCTTAAGGCTCCCTGTGAGAGCCTGGCCTTTAATCTCAAGGAACTGGGCTATGGGACTCACGCCATCCACAACCACACCGGCAACTTCTACGACAGGGATAAGGTCTACCCCAATCTGGGCTTTGACAGCTTCCAGTCCATAGAATATATGAACAATATCGAGCGGACGGCCTACGGATGGTGCAAAGACAAGATTTTGACCAATGAGATCATTACGGCTATCGACACCGACGAGGATCACGAGAGCAAATTTGTCTGGGCGGTATCCGTTCAGGGCCACGGGAAATATCCCTCCGAGCCGATTGAAGGCATGGATCTGGCTATCACCATGGAACGGGGGACTTTCAGCGACGAGCGCACCTCTATGATCGAGTACTATTCCAACATGGTCTACGAGATGGACGCCTTTGTGGGCGATTTGATCTCTAAGCTTGAGGAACGGAACCGGCCCACGGTGCTTATCCTCTACGGCGACCACCTGCCCAGCCTCGACTTTAAGGCCGAGGAGCTGGAGCTTGGCGATATGTACACCACCGAGTACGTGATCTGGGACAATATCGGTCTGCAGCGCCAGCCCTACACCAAGATGGAATCCAATTTCCTCAGCAGCTACGTGACCTCTCTTTTGGGCTATCATGTAGGCACGATAAACCGTTTCAACCAATTTTGCGGCAACGACCCCAACTATCAGTCTAAGCTGGAGCTGCTTCAGTACGACTCTCTCTATGGCGAACACTACGGCTGGCCCGCGCCGGACTATTACCAACCCACGGATATGCGGATGGGAACTGTGCCTGTCACCATTGACTATGTGACGCTGATCGGCCAGAACCTCTATGTCCACGGCAGCGGCTTTACGGATAAGAGCATGATCTATATTAACGGTCAGAAGATGTCCCGAACCAGCAAGCTCAGCTCAAGTTGTCTTATCCTGGGCGGAACTTCCCTTGAGCAGGGGGATTCCATTCGGGTGGGACAACCCTCCAGTAAGCGCGAGGTACTTAGCTACACCAACGAGATAATCTACGGCGCACAGGTCGCCGTTCCCCAGGAAAACGCCGCCGAAGCTTCTGACACCGACGAAGCCTCTGACGCCGCCATCGAAGTCGGGGAAGAGGCCATTCCCGAGGCGGCATAGACAGACAATATCAGCAATCTCGCATAAGGCCCCGGGCGTGTACCCGGGGCCTTAAAACTACTGACAAACCCTCTGTTACGAGGGGGAAAGCTCGAAAGGGAACTCCCTTTCGATAAAAAACATCAAATCCCGGGGCGTGTACCCGGGATTTGAT
>CANQKL010000227.1 GCA_947624455.1 uncultured Clostridia bacterium | reverse complement strand
CGCCACTCTCAGCGACAGCGAGCGTTCGTTCTTCGATGTGAATTTCATGACAGGCAAGGGCAACGAGGGCGAGATAGACCTGAACTTTGAAAAACGCTTTGCCGGTATGAAGGCCAAGCGGCTTGAGAAGGCGGACGAGGGCAGGTACATGGCCGGTGAGTACCATACCCACACCGGACAGTCCAAGGACGCCACTACTAACTATATGTCACTGGCTAACAGCCTGGCCGCCGCTTTCCACAACGGCGATGTGCTTCAAAACAGCGCCAATTCGGCAGCCAAGTTTTCCAACATACAGTTTGGTCGGCCCTTTGACTTCCTGGGACTTGCCGACCATCTGCGCGTATCCTATAACGGGGTGGACGGTCTTGGCAACAATCACTATGACACGGCCTTTTATGTGGCGGTTCAGACCCAGATGAACGAGATAGAGAAAATGCAGGTCAAGGGCCTGTACGGCGATAAGATAGTCAGCTCCGGCTTTGAGTGGGATATGCCGGGCCTGGATCACGCCAGCGTGGGCGTGCTGGACGAAAAGGGCAACCAGTCAGTTCAGGGCATCCACGCCTTTGAGTGGCTATTTGCCCCGACCAAAGACGACAGCGGCGACCTCTATGATGTGAGCAAGTACAATTCCGTCGGCGGAGCCCTCAACGACGACCTTGACGAGCAGAAAGTTTATGGCAGCCGCAGAAATAACGGCACGGTCGAGGCCACATACGCGGCTGCTAAATGGTTAGAGCAGAACTATCCCGACAGCTACCTTCTGCCGAATCATCCTTCCCGTCACAACGGTCAGGACGGCGAGGTTCGCATCGAGCATCTGCGTCGGCTCAACGACGCGGCTCCAGGCGTGGTCTTTGGCTTTGAAGGAATGCCCGGCAACCATATGTCCGGCGATGGCCGAGGAGAGCTGCCCGAGGGCGATATTCGGGGCGGAGCCGATGAGGTCATAGCCGTCACCGGCGGCGTTTGGGACGCCATGCTTTCCGAGGGAAGGCGGTTCTACAACTTTACCAATTCCGATTTCCACTTCAAGGTCAGTGTGGACGGCCGCTATTCCAGCGGTTACTGGCCCGGTGAGTATTCTTCCAACTATGTTTATGTGGAGCCTGGCGACGACAGCAGATTCGACTACGGCGACGTGGTTCGCGGCCTGCGCTCCGGTAATTCGTATTCGGTTTACGGCGAACTCATTTCCGACTTGAGCTTTACTGCTGCGTCCGGCGGCGGCAGCGCCACCATGGGCGGCGACCTGTCGGCGCCTGTCGGCGGGGATGTTACGGTGAACATCAGCTTCAAGGCTTCTGACCGTAACAATTACGAGACCCTCTTTGACACGGATACCGGCATCGACGTCGACAACGTGCCGGAGCTGGATCATGTGGATCTGATAATGGGCCATGTCACCGGCAAGGTGGACGAAAGCCAGTATGCTTCTGTTTCCAACACAGACGCGAAAATCATACGCACCTTTACCAGGGAGGAACTGGCCACCGCGAAGGATGAGAACGGAACTTATCATCTGAGCTGCTCCGTTCCGGCCGACAGCGATATGTATCTGCGGCTTCGGGGTACAAGCTGCACCCAGGTGGATCAGAGCGGCGACCCTGTTGCCGATCCCAGATACAACACCATTGGCGACAATAATACCCGCTTTGACACCATGAATGATTTCAACTATTCCAGCCTCAGCTTCTATGCCAATCCCATTTGGGTCAGCGTGGGCGGCGGCGACAAGCTTGTTTTAGACGCTTCCTCCGTATCAAATGTGGGCGGCAAGGTCAGCGGCCTGGCTAAGGTCACTCTCCCAACCGGCCTTGAGGCGACTCCCCGCACATACGTATATGTGGCCGTTTACGGCGGCGACAGGTTGCTCGGGATCGTGGGCGAGGACGGCGTACTTGACCGCGGAGCGCTGGAACTTGGACTTGATCTTGACACGGGCTATACCGGCGCGATCACCCTCAAAGCCTTCGTGCTGGATATGGACGGCATAACGCCTATGTGCGGCTGCGCGGAACAGACGCTGCAATAGAGCTTGGCATTTATATGGCCCTGTCGGTTTAATGACCTGAAACTTGCGGTCGGGAGGAAAGCGTATGCGGCTGATATTTATTCGTCACGGGGATCCGGATTATGAGCGTGACAGCCTGACTGAACGCGGCTGGCGTGAGGCCGAGGCTCTCGCCGCGCGGGTGTCGGAGTGGAAGGTGGACAAGTTTTACTGTTCGCCTTTGGGCCGCGCCCGGGACACGGCCAGCCTGTCGTTGAAGCTCATGGGCAGAGAAGCTGAAATAAAGGATTGGCTAAAGGAGTTTTATATTAGCGTTACCGATCCCCAGACGGGAGGGGAGCGTATTCCCTGGGATCTGATGCCCGCCTACTGGACAAATCAGCCCCTTCTGTACGACAAGGATCGCTGGATAGAGCATCCCTTTATGCGTACCGGGCCGGTAGGGGAGGAGTACGCCCGGGTCGCGGCTGGCCTGGACGGGATACTGGCGGAAAACGGTTATCGGCGCAAGGACCGTTACTATGTGACCGAGGCTGGAAACCAAAGAACGCTGGTGTTTTTCTGCCATTTGGGGGTGCAGTTTGTGATGCTTTCCCACCTGTTCGGGGTTTCAGCTCCAATAATGTGGCAGAACTTTTTTGTCGCGCCCACCTCAGTGACCGAGCTGGTCACTGAGGAGCGCATCCGGGGCGAAGCCTGCTTTAGGTGCAAGCGGCTGGGAGACGTGTCCCATCTGTTGGCCCGTGGCATTGAGCCGTCGGATTCAGGCTTCTTCTGTGAAATTTTCGGCAAATAAAAAGTCCCGGGCAGGGAACGCTGACGAGGTCGGCGTCCGCTGCCCGGGATTGTTTATTTATACTAATTCCTATTAAAAGCGTCAACCGAGGGGCGAGGATTTTTTGTGCCAGACAAGGAAGAGACCGCAGGCAATACTGTATGT
>CANQKL010000226.1 GCA_947624455.1 uncultured Clostridia bacterium | reverse complement strand
TCTTAAAAACCCCTTTATAAATTTTATTTCTGCGGAAAATCCGCTTCACAGTTATTTTTGACGTTATCAAAAAACTTATGTGAGGAATATTATGGCAATATACGCTATGAGCGACTGGCACCTCCCCCTTGGCGTCAATAAGCCCATGGACGTCTTTGGCCCAGGCTGGGAGGGCTATGTTGAAAAAATACAAAAGAATATGCAGAGGCTCACCGATAGCGATTACATAATAATGAACGGCGACTTTTCCTGGGCCATGCATATGGAGGACGCCCGTCGGGATTTCGAGTTTCTTGGCAGCCTTCCGGGTATAAAACTCATGAGTAAGGGCAATCATGATTTCTGGTGGGAAAGCAAGGCAAAATTTACCAGATTTATGGAGGAACTTGGCATAAAAAACGTCCATTTTCTCCAGAATAACGCTTTTGACTGCGGAAATTATGCAGTCTGCGCCTCAAGGGGGTGGATAACGCCTTCGGACAAGGATTTCGGCCAGCAGGACATGGTGGTGTACAAACGGGAGCTGCTGCGGCTTGAAATGGCCCTAAAGGAGGGAGCGGAGCTGGGAAAGCCCATCATAGCGGCTCTTCACTATCCGCCGGCCGACGAGTTCATTGACCTGCTCAGCGGATATAACGCCTATATGTGCGTGTTCGGCCATCTTCACGGCTGCTCCGCCCGAAATTACAGGCCGAAAGCTCTTAACTGTCACCTGGTATCGGCTGACTATCTGGGATTCGAGCCGAAAAAGCTTACAGACTGAAAAAATTTTCAAAAAACATCTTGATTTTTTTGGTATAATGTGATATAACTAAACGAAAGGTGTCTCCCGCCTCTTAAGTCGGCGGGCGCCGCTCCCGTTTTTCGGCGTGTATTCAGTCACGATCGCCGGAAAACCGCTTGACGGCGCTGTGCGCCTTGTCAAAATATACCTTTGACCGAAACGAATCCAAACTTTAGGAGGAACACCCATGAAAGTATTAAAGACTGAACAGAAGGAAAACAACAAAATGTACTTGGAGATCGAGGTAGGCGCCGAGGTTTTCAAGGACTCCATGATGAAAAGCTATCGGAAAAATGTGAAGAGCATTGCCATCCCCGGCTTCCGCAAGGGAAAGGTTCCCAAGCAGATTATTGAAAAGCTCTATGGCGAAGAGGTATTCTACGACGACGCCATCAACTATTGCTGCCCCGACGCTTATGATGAGGCTGTCAAAGAAACGGGTATAGATCCCGTAGAAATGCCAAAAATAGATATTGTGACCATTAAGGAGGGCGAACCCTTCGTATTTTCCGCCACGGTTACCGTCCGTCCCGAGGTGACCCTTGGTCAGTACAAGGGCATTGAGGCTGAAAAGCCCGCGGTTGTGGTTTCCGATGAGGAAATAGACAACGAGATCGCAAAGATGCGCGATAACGCCGCCAGCATCGAGACTCTTGAGGAGGGCAAGGCTGAAAAGGGCGACACCGTGACTCTGGACTTTGACGGCAGCGTTGACGGAGTTCCCTTTGACGGCGGCAAGGCCGAGAACTTCCGTCTGGAATTGGGCAGCGGCCAGTTCATTCCCGGCTTTGAGGATCAGCTCGTCGGCCAGGAGATAGGGGCCGATATCGACGTAAACGTTACATTCCCTGAGGACTACCACGCAGCCGAGCTTGCGGGCAAGGCCGCGGTGTTCAAGTGCAAGATCCACGCTATTGAGCGCAAGAACCTTCCCGAGGTGGACGACGAGTTTGCCAAGGACGTCAGCGAGTTCGACACCCTTGCCGAGCTGCGTCAGAATGTCACCGAAAATCTGCTCCACGCCAAGGAACACGAGGCCGAACATAAGTTTGAGGATACTGTCGTTGACGCCGTTGTTGCCGGAGCCAGCGTAGACGTGCCTCAGTGCATGATCGACCAGCAGGTTGAACGGCAGATACAGGATATGAGCTACCGGATGCAGAGCCAGGGACTCACCATTGAAAAGTATATGTCCTACACCGGCCTTACCATGGACAATATCCGCGAGCAGATGAAGGAGAGCGCCCAGACCAACGTTCGCCGCTCCTTAGTGCTTGAGGCGGTCGCCAAGGCTGAAAATATTGAGGCCAGCGACGAGGACCTTGAGGCCGAGTACGCGAAAATGGCCGAAGCCTACAAGATGGAGGTAGACAAGGTCAAGGAGATAATGTCCGCTAACGCCGAGGATCTCAAGGTCGATCTGGCCATAAGCAAGACGGTCAAGTTCCTTGTGGACAGCGCGACAGTAAAGTAAATTTTGAAATTTTGCGGGAGGAATCAAATTATGGCATTGGTACCTTATGTCATTGAACAGACCGGTCAGGGCGAGCGGAGCTACGACATATATTCCCGTTTGCTGAAGGACAGGATAATCTTCCTCAGCGAGGACGTGAACGACGCCACCGCCAGTCTTATCGTGGCCCAGCTCCTGTTCCTCGAAAGCGAGGATCCGGATAAGGACATTATGTTTTACATCAACAGCCCCGGCGGCAGCATTACCGCGGGTATGGCGATCTATGACACCATGCAGTATATCAAGTGCGATGTGACGACTATCTGCGTGGGCATGGCCGCGAGTATGGGCGCGTTCCTGCTGTGCAGCGGCGCCAAGGGCAAGCGCCTGGCCCTCCCCAACAGTGAGATAATGATACACCAGCCATTGATCTCCGGCGGCGGCCTCAGCGGTCAGACCACGGATATCAAGATATATACCGATCATCTTGTGCGCACCAAGCAGAAAATGAACGAGATCTTTGCTCAGCGCACGGGGCAGACCTATGAAAAGATCTGCGCCGATACCGAACGCGATAACTTTATGACCGCTCCCGAGGCTCTCAGTTACGGCCTCATCGACAAGGTCATTGAGGGACACGGCAGTATTGGCTGAGTCCGTCCGCCGGTTTGTGCGGCGGGAAATCATTAGTGGTGAAATGGAGGATTATCATGGCAAACAACCGAAACGAG
>CANQKL010000225.1 GCA_947624455.1 uncultured Clostridia bacterium | reverse complement strand
CCCGCAAAATGGGCCGTCTGCACCCGCGCTGCGGCACCAGCTTTCTCGTGTTCGTTATGATAATAAGCATTATAGTTTTCTCTTTTGTATCCTGGGACAATATGTTCGTGCGTATTGTGCTTAGGCTTCTTTTGCTCCCCGTGGTGGCGGGCCTGTCCTATGAGATTATACGCTGGGCGGGGCGGAGCCAGAACAAGGTGGTGTGCCTTATTTCCAAGCCGGGAATGTGGCTGCAAAGGATAACCACCCGGGAACCCGACGATTCTCAGCTTGAGGTGGCGATAGCCTCAATGTCCGCTGTACTAACCGGCAACCGCGAGGACGATAAATGGTGATCGACGGGGTCATCCGTAAGGCGGCAAAGCGGCTTACGGCTTCGCAGACCCCGCTGCTTGACGCTAGGGCGATTCTTTCATTCGTTACGGGGACGGAGTCGCATTTGCTGTTCAGGGAGCTGACCCCAGACGAGGAACGGCGCTTTGAGGAGTTGATCGACCGCCGCTCGGCCGGTGAGCCTGTGGCGTATATCACGGGCGAAAAGGAATTCATGGGCTACAGGTTTCGGCTGAATAGGGACTGCCTTATTCCCCGGCCTGACACAGAAACGGTCGTTGAAAACATAATTGATACCAACCGTCTGCCCCAGCCGAAGATACTTGATCTTTGCTGCGGCAGCGGCTGCATAGGCTTGAGTCTAGCCCTGTTTATAAAGGGGGCGAGGGTGAGCCTTTGCGATATTTCTCTCGGCGCGCTGAAAATGGCGGATGAAAACTCCAAACTCCATGGGCTTGCGGACAGAACGGAGATATTTAGGCTGGACGTGCTGAGAGAGCCTTTGCCCGTTGGTTTTGATATTATAGTGTCAAATCCGCCGTATATCCCCTCGAGGGTCACGGATAAGCTTCAGGTGACAAAGACCGAACCCAGATTGGCTTTGGATGGGGGAGACGACGGATTGGACTTTTACCGGGTCATAACGACGAAGGCATATGAGTCGCTTGTGCAGGGTGGAGTCCTTGCCTGTGAGATCGGCTGGGATCAGGCGGAGGCAGTTAGCGCGCTGTTCGGCGGCGCGGGCTTCGGAAACATTCTCGTAAAAAAGGACTACGGCGGAAATGACAGGCTGGTTCGCGGAGAAAAGGTATGATAACTAATTTTGATTTTATGGTACTTAACGCCATTCAGACTGTCAGGGGCAGCTTTATGGATGGACTTATGATATTTTTCACCTACCTTGGAAGTACCGGAGTAGCGTGGCTCATACCGGCGCTGATACTCATATGTCGGAAAACGACCCGCCGTCAGGGCATTGTGGTACTCGTGTCCATGGGACTGGGTCTGCTGCTCGGGAACGTGATGAAGTTGATAATAATGCGGCCCCGACCATTCAATTTTCCCCAGGCCCTCATCGCGGCCGAAGCCTTGTCTATACCGGCTCCGTTTGGGAAGTGGTCCTTCCCTTCGGTTCACACAGTTTCGGCCTTTGCCGCTGCGACAGGGATCTTTTTTGCACACAAGAGGTGGGGGATAGCGGCCCTTGTATTGGCGGCGGTCATAGGATTCTCCCGTCTCTATCTTTACGTCCATTTTCTAACCGACGTGGCTGCCGGAGCTGCGCTGGGCGTTTTGTGCGCCTTTGCCGGAAGAAAAATAGTTAAGCTGATATTTGAACGCGTTTAAGAAGCTAACAATAAAAGTAAAATAATAAATTGATGTGTAAAAACCGCCTTTTTACAAGAAAAAGACGGTTTTTCTATTTGCTATCACAAAAAAACGTCGGAGCAAAGACAGGCTTTGCCAAAGCCGCCGCAGGCGGCAAACTCGCAAAAGGTTGGTAGCAAGCGAAGGCGTTATGAGGGCGGCTTAACCGCCCGAATAGCCGCAGCGCGGCGTGACCTTTTGCGAAAACGGAGGAGCAGCCGAACGAGCCGAACGGCGACTTTTTTGCGAAGCATAAAAAATCACGCCCCGAAGCACGGGGCGCGAATTGGGTCCAGCGTCACGCTGGTGGTGCGGATAACAGGACTTGAACCCACAATATATCCGCTTAAAACGCCGTTATATTGCGGTATGTTATCATTTGTGTTGCATTTTCGTGTTGCATTGACTATCGTTGCTCGAATTTACAATACTGTCAAAATAATCGTCGATCTTTTTATCTACCGTAATGCGATCATCGCTAAAGGTATTTTGGTACACAGATTTCAATATGTTGGTACTGCTCCAGCCGCCGCGTTCCATGGCGTACTTATCCGGTATACCCAGACGCAGCATGACGGTGGCGTTCATGTGTCTCAGGTCGTGAAACGGCATAGACGGCAGCCCGGCAGCCTTCAACGTCCGCTGAAATCCCTTGTATATGGTGCTGTACGCATAGGGAACAATAAAATCATCGTCAGAATGGCCCTCTTTGCCGCCAATCAGATTTTGGATATAATTGGGTATAACCAGACGCCTTGTGCTGTTATAGGTTTTGGTGGTGCTTTTGAGTATATATCCCTCCTCGCCCATTACCAACGCATTGCGGACGGTTAAAATACTGCCGGAAATATCGCCGTACCGGAGGCCCCTAATCTCCGACATCCGAAGGCTTAGCCATATAGACAGCATGACAGGCAGCTCCCATTTTGTTCCCCGAACAGCGGCGCACACCGCCTCCGGTGGAGGGAGTTCCTTGAATTTCCGTTCCCGCGGGGGAAGTGTAACGTTAATTTTGGTGTTGGGATTCACGGAATAAATGACAGCGGTTATAAATCCGTATATATTGCGGACGGTCTTCGGCGATTTTTCGGCGGTCAAATTATTGATGAAATTCTGTATCAGGCTGGTATTTATATCACATATAGGTATAGATTCCAGTTTTTCACAGTATACATCATTAATCTGGACATAATATCTGACCGTCGTGGGCGACAGCACATTCCGTTTCATTTCAATATATTGCCGGGCGGCATAGCCGAAGGTGTCGGCGCTGATCTCTCCCCTATGCTCGTCAGCATAGGCGGCGGCTTCGCGCTCAACCCG
>CANQKL010000224.1 GCA_947624455.1 uncultured Clostridia bacterium | reverse complement strand
CATAAACTAAAAAGAAAAACCGTCTTTTTCTTGTAAAAAGGCGGTTTTTCCACATCAATTCACATTTTTAAATTTATGACCTGTTTATCAATACATAAATTTTCCTTAATTAATGACTTCCAGCCCTTGAACGGTCTGCGCCATTTTTTTACAGCCCCAATTTAATTAGCTTACCACTGATCCTCGCCCTGAAGAGCGTCATAGCCTTCCTCGCCGGTGCGAACCTTAATGACGTTTTCAACATCGTAAACGAAGATCTTGCCGTCTCCGATATTGCCAGTGTAAAGGGATTTCTTAGCGGCGTCTACAACCGCGTCAACAGGCACAGCGCTGACAACTATCTCGACCTTTATCTTGGGCAGTAGATTTATCTCACGGGCAACGCCGCGGTAATAGGTGGTCTTGCCGGCCTGTATGCCACAGCCAAGAACCTGAGTTACTGTCATGCCGGTAACGCCGATCTCGGCCATGGCGGCCTTGAGATCCTCAAACTTGGACTGCTTCATAACGATAACGACCTTGCTGATGGGACGTCCCTCGGCGTCGGTGGATTTGGACTTTGTGGGTACCACCTTGACGGGTACGGTATCTTTTGCCGTTGTAACGGATGCGGCGCCTTCTTTATAGGTGGTGGTCATAACGGTGGGAACAGCGGGCAGGAAGTCGGCGTAAGCGCTTTCCAAACCGTGTTCATAGCTGTCCAGACCGCCTATTTCTTCCTCTGGGCTTACACGGAGGCCCACAGTCTTTTTGATAATGGTGAAGGTGATGAGCATTGTAACTGTTGTCCAAGCCAAAATGGAGCATATGCCCAGCAGCTGTACGCCCAACTGACGGAATCCGCCGCCGTAGAACAGGCCGCCGTCAACGGCGAACAAACCTACCGCGATCGTACCCCAGATACCGTTGGCAAAGTGAACCGCGACGGCGCCCACAGGGTCGTCGATGTGGAGTACATTGTCCATTACCTCGACAACTATGACTACCAGGAAGCCAGAAACTATGCCGACACAAATCGAACCAAGAGCGTCAAGCGTGGCGCAGCCGGCGGTGATGCCGACGAGACCCGCAAGGGAAGCGTTCAGCGTCATGGAAACATCGGGCTTGCCATAGCGTATCCATGTGAATACCATGGTGACGCAGCTTGCCACGGCGGGAGCAATGGTTGTGGTAACGAAGATGGAGGCCAGACCGCCCACGCCGTCAAGCTGTGTGGCGGCCGCGCCGTTAAAGCCGTACCAGCCGAACCAGAGAATGAAGCAGCCCAAAGCGCCCAGCGTCAGGCTGTGGCCGGGAATGGCCTTGGCCGTTATTTTACCAGTTTTGGCGTCCTTAATGTACTTGCCGATACGAGGGCCAAGCATAGCCGCGCCGATGAGGGCGGCGGTACCGCCTACAGTGGGAATGGCGGCGGAACCGGCAAAGTCAATGAAGCCAAGCTTGGCCAGCCAGCCCTGGGGGTTCCATACCCAGCCGGCCTCGATGGGATAGATGACAGCGCTGATGACGCCGCTGTAAATACAGTAGGCCAGGAACTTTGTCCTTTCCGCCATAGCGCCGGAAACGATCGTAGCCGCTGTTGCACAGAACACAAGGTTGAACACAAAGGACGACCATTCAAAATTGTCATAATGTGTGAAAATACCGAGATTTGGAACGCCTATGACGCCCATAACGTAATCCTCAGCCATCATAAGACCGAAGCCCAACAGGATGAATACGACAGTACCAATGCAGAAATCCATAAGATTCTTCATTATAATATTGCCGGCATTCTTTGCGCGGGTAAATCCCGCTTCGACCATTGCGAAGCCGCACTGCATAAAGAATACAAGGGCGGCGCCGATCAGGTACCACACCGCGTAAACAGTGGAGTTCGCAGTCCCGGTGACCAGACTTACAATTTCTTCAGTCATAAAAATTCCTCCTTCCGGCATTTAAGCCGATTGCAAAAAATAAAATAAATAGGGCGCACGTTCAGACAACGAAGTCTATAACGTACGCCATTGTACTTATAGCAGGTTATGCCGTAAAGGACTCTTTTGTGCCCGGCCTTTCGTTTTTAATTTTTAATAAAAAAACGAAAGGCGCGGCAGAAATTGAATCAACTCCACAGCGCCCTTGCTATGTGACTATAATAGCGCAAAATATACAAAAAGTCAACACCTTTTTTGGTAAAAAAGCATTTTTGTTAAAATGTTATGAAATTTACAATTTGTTCACGAATTATTTTGACTAATTATACAATGGACTTTCATGAATTTGATTTTTGCCTTTAATTGAATATTGCTAAGTTGTCGAAACCCCTTGACAACCGGCTCTTTTTGAGTTAAAATAGGCGGTGAAACAATGGCGTTTCGGTTTTTTTGTTATGACCGAAACGCCATATTTTTTTGAGAGGATGATTTTAATGCTTGAGAAGGAAGGTAAAATAAGAATCCCCGCCGGGTGCGCAATTTCCGGAATATTCTCAAAAACCGGAAAAAAGATCAACGGCGAGAATATTATTAAATCCATTTCCATCATGCACGACAGAAGCAACGGTCTGGGCGGTGGCTATGCCGGATACGGCATTTATCCCCACTACAAGGACTACTATGCTTTCCACGTTTTCTATGACACTGACACGGCCAAAAGCGAATGTGAGGCTTTCATTGACCGGCACTTTGATATCGTGGATATGAGTAAGATACCCACTCGGCCCCACAAGAATATAACCGACGCTCCATTGATTTGGCGTTACTTTGTGACTCCGCGCCCCACTAAGCTCGTTTCCAGTCAACTGGATGAAAAGGAATTCGTAGCCAGGTGCGTAATAAGGATAAACACCAATATTAACGGCGCGTATGTGTTCTCCTCCGGCAAAAATATGGGCGTTTTCAAAGCTGTGGGCTTCCCCGAGGATGTGGGAGAATTCTACAGGCTTGAAGAATATCAGGCCTACTGCTGGACCTGTCACGGCCGCTATCCCACTAATACGCCGGGATGGTGGGGCGGCGCTCACCCCTTCGCCATGCTGGATTATTCTATTGT
>CANQKL010000223.1 GCA_947624455.1 uncultured Clostridia bacterium | reverse complement strand
CGCTGACACCGTTGACCTGGAGGGCGCCTGTTTGGGCCTTGTCCGCGCCGTATATGGCTCTGGCCAGTTCGCTGCGGCCGGAGCCGAGCAGCCCTGTAAGGCCGATGACCTCGCCCTTATGAAGCACCATGTCGAAAGGCTTTATGGTACCCTTGTGACTGATGCCCTTGGCGTCGATGACAACGGGGGCGTTTTGATCGGCGGCGTAGCCCTCGGGCTTTATCTCCGCCAGATCGTCGAAGTCCTTGCCCATCATGGCCGCTACCAGCTTTACTCTGGGTAGATCGGCTATTGGGTATTCGCCGACAAGCGCGCCGTTGCGAAGTATGGTTATCCTGTCGCAGACCGCGTAGACCTGCTCCAAAAAGTGGGTGACAAATATTATGCCAACTCCCTGCGCCTTGAGGTCGCGCATCATGCCGAAGAGCTTTTCAACCTCGCTGTCGTCCAGAGAGGAAGTGGGTTCGTCAAGGATGAGAACCTTGCAGTCCATATCCACCGCGCGGGCAATGGCTATCATCTGCTGGATGGCAAGGGAGTAGTTTTCAAGATTTTGTGTTACGTCAACGTTTATACGCAGACGTTCCGTAAGTTCCCGGGCCTTTTTTATCATGGTCCGGCGGTCGATGGTGCGCAGGGGAGTCATGGGTTCCCTGCCGATATAAAGGTTCTCCGCCACGCTCAAGTTGGGGCAGAGGTTGACTTCCTGGTACACGGTGGAAATGCCCACCTTTTGGGCGTCGAGAGTGGAGTGGTTCTTGACGGGGCCGTTCACGCCGTCAACGTGTATTTCGCCGGCCTCAAAGTCGTTTATGCCGGTAAGGCATTTTATAAGCGTGGATTTACCGGCGCCGTTTTCGCCCATCAGGGCATGTATCTCGCCCTTGCGAAGGGTAAAGTCCACATTGTCGAGGGCCTTTACGCCGGGGAAGGTCATACTTATGCCCCGCATAGTCAAAACAACGTTGCCTTCCATATTTTCACCTCCATAAATTTTGGGGGAGGACCCGTTCATCACGGGCCCTCCCGCCAATTTGACCTTGCGATTTTATTTCTTTATTTAACTGATTTAATTGCGCTGATATTAGTAAGCGCGGTTCGCGAGCACCTCGTCGGTAACGTGGATTATGGGCTGTTCCTCGCCGTTGACGTTGATGCTGCTTACGATATCCTCGGAAGCCAGCCAAGCCTCGGGCATATAGATCTCTCTCTCGGGAGTCTCGCCAGCCTCGAGCTGCTTGATAACCTGGTCTACAGTGGGAGCGGCAAGGGGATTGCACTCGAAGGTGGCGTTCATCTTACCGTCAAGAACCATCTGTACGGCGGGCTTGTTAGAGTCGAAGGAAACGATGATAACATCGCCGTTTACGCCGTAGCTTACGCCAGCGGCGTCCATAGCGGTCATAGCGCCGTAAGCCTCGTTATCGTTCTGGCAGATAACAACGTTGAACTGACCGGCATAGCTCTGGCAGTAGGACTCCATAACCTCCTGGCCGCCGTCCTCGGTGAAATCGCCGTTCTGGGAGTCGAGAATGGTCCAGCCCTCACGGTCGGCAACCTGCTTGAAACCGTCGGTACGGCCGATGGTAGCGGAAGCGCCGGTAGAACCCTCGATAACAAGGGCGTTGATGTCAGTTATGCCCTTGGCGGCGGCGTAGGAAGCAAGCCACTCGCCGCAAGCGATACCCTCTACAAGGAAGTCGGAACCAACCCAAGATACGTACTTGTCAGAGTCGGTGATGGTACGGTCGATAACTACAACGGGGATGCCAGCGTCCTCACACTCAGTAAGTACAGCGTCCCAACCGGTATCAACTATGGGGTCGATTATGATGTAGTCAAGATCCTGCTGAATGAAGTTACGAACGGCTTCCAGCTGAGTAGCGGAATCGTTGTCGCAGTCAACGAAGGACAGCTCGTAGCCGTTCTCAGCGCTGAATACGCTCTGAGCGGACTGAGTAGAGGCGGTGCGCCAGTCGGACTCATGGCCTACCTGGGCAAAGCCCACGCGGATAAGGCCGCCGTCATCGCCATTGGGAGTTTCGCCCTGAGTTTCGGCGTTGCCGCCGACAGGTTTCTCGTCATTGGTCTTGCTGCCGCAGGCGGCGAAGGCGAATACCATCGCAAGAGCAAGAACGAGCGCGAGTAATTTCTTCATGTTGATCATTCTCCTTTTTAATTTTTTTGAACGCAATGCGTCCTCTTAACATTATTATACAAGCTTATCGCGTTTTTTTAAACCCAAAATTTTATTGATTTTTACTGTTTTTTTACAGTCAAATCACAAAATAGTGGAGTTCAAAGCGCATAATGTTGGAAAATTTACGAATAATTCAGAAATTTTACACTTGTCAGTAGGGACGCCCGTCAATAAACGCTTGAGTGAGGTTTTCAGCCGAAAACCATGTTTCCTCCACATAGGTCATTTTCGGCACGGAGTCGCCCTTTTCAAGCTGGCGTATCAGTTCCGCTACCCTGGGGCCGTGGAGAGGATTGCACTCCACGCAGAGGTTGATATTCCCCTTCAAGCACTCCTGGAGGGCAGTGCGCACGGCGTCAAAGGAAATTATCACCACATCTCCGTCCCTGCCGTAGGTGAGGCCCTGTTCCTTCAATGCCCTGATGGCTCCGAAGGACATATTATCGTTTTCACTGTATATCACGTCTATGTCCCGATCCGCCGCAAGGAACTCCCTTGTGGCCTCATAGCCGTTGGCCTCCGTGTAGTCGCAGGGGATCCGTCCGGCAATCTTCCAGTTGGTATGGATGCCGACTCCGTTTTCAAGGCCCTGGGTCCTTAACAGCTGAGATGTGGAGTCAAGAGTCCCTTGAAGGTGAAGAATATGAACCTCGCTCTGGGCTTTGCCCCGCAGCTCTAACTCATGGGCCAGCCAGTCGGTGGCGATAACGCCCTCGTTTAGGAAGTTGGAGCCGACCCAGCAGGCGTAAAGGCTGTCGTCAGCTACCCGAACCTTGCGATCCACGATAATGACGGGAATACCCGCGTTTTTTGCCTCGGCGAGGATGTCGTCCCAGC
>CANQKL010000222.1 GCA_947624455.1 uncultured Clostridia bacterium | reverse complement strand
TGGTGTTCGCCGGGGGCCTTGCCACCAGCTTCCTTGAAAAACGGGGCGTTTACTGCGCCGTCCATATCAAGAGCATTATGGACATTGAGGACGAGGGCCAGGACATTGAGACGCTTACCCTTGAACAGGCCAGAGAGGTGAAAAATAAATCTTTCCCAACTCTTAGCGACGAGAGAGGCAGGCTCATGTTTGATCGGGCTATGGAGGCAAAAAACAGCCTGGACAGCGTGGGCGGAGTCATCGAGTGCAGTATGATCGGCTTGCCCGCCGGGCTTGGCGATCCCATTTTCGGAGCTTTTGAAAGCGAACTCAGCCGTTTGCTTTTCTCTGTCCCCGCGGTGAAAGGCGTGGAGTTTGGGGCGGGTTTTCAGATAACAAAAATGACCGGCAGCGTCGCAAACGACGAGTTTTATATGGATGGGGACAAGGTTCGGACTAAAACCAACAATAACGGCGGTATCAACGGCGGCATCACGAACGGTATGCCAGTCACCTTCCGGGTGGCGGTCAAGCCCACGCCTTCGATTTCAAGGCCGCAGAGCACTGTAAATTTCAAGACCAACACCGACGCCGAGCTGGTGATAAAGGGCCGCCACGACGCCTGTATAACCCTGCGGGCCGCCGTAGTCATCGAAAGCTGCGCCGCCCTGTGCGCCATGGATTTTTTACTGGGAGGAAGAAAGATAAATGACTGAACTGGAAGAACAGCGTAAAATAATCGACGAGGTGGATACCCAGCTGGTTGCTCTCCTTGAAAAGCGAATGAGCGCCTGCGAGGAGGTTGGAAATATAAAAATGCTCAACGGTATGAAGGTTCTGGATCCGGAACGGGAACGGCTCGTTATCGCCGATCGGGTGTCGCGAGTTAAAAATCCCACCTATCACAGGTATATCGAGGAGCTTTTCAAGTCTATACTTTCCCAAAGCCGCAAGCTTCAGCGCAGCATAATGCTTAGCGGCACGGCCGCCTATCAGGGCCTTAACGGAAGCTATGGCAGCGAGGCCGCCGCGGCTGTGTTTGGCGACAGCATCTATAATGTGCTCACCTTTGAGGATGTGTTCCGTGAGGTGGTGAGCGGTCGAGCCGATTATGGGGTGCTGCCGGTGGAAAACTACTCGACCGGCTCTATCATGGAGGGTTTCGACCTGTTGAAGAAATATGAAGTTTACATCGCTGGCGAGACGTATGTGGAGGTTCGACACTGTTTGGCGGGTACTCAGGATGCCGAAATTGACGGGATCGAGCAAGTCTACTCCCACGAGCAAGGCTTTTTCCAGAGCAAAGAATATCTTTCCGACAAGGAGTGGATACAGACTAAGGTGGTAAATACCGCCGTGGCCGCCAATATGGTGGCCGAGGCCGGCGACCCCACCAAGGCCGCCATTTGCTCCGCCAGAGCCGCCGAGATCTACGGCCTCAAGGTACTCAAGACTAATATAAACTTTGCGGCCAATAACCGTACACGATTCATCATCATAAGCACAAACCCAATTACTGACGAGCAAAACAATAAAATTTCGATTATGTTTTCCACTCCCCACGTTAGCGGAGCGCTGTTTGAGGCCCTGGGATTTTTCAAGGAATCCGGCCTGAATTTGGCCAAAATAGAGAGCCGTCCCATTCCCGACAAATTGGGGGAGTATCTGTTCTTTGTGGATCTGGAGGGGAACGTGGGCAAGATGGACGTCAGCGCCACGTTGGACAAGCTCAAGGCTTATGCGCCAAGCTATCGGTTCCTGGGAAACTATAAAAGGCTGGGGTAAGGTGGCTCAACAGTCGCTTCATTCCTGACGATTCTAAAATCAAATACCGACCGCAAAGGGGCGGCGACGAAATGAGGTAATTTTATGAACAAACCTGTTATCGGCGTTACGCCCCTTTTTGATACGGAAAAAGACAGCATTTGGATGCTTCCTGGGTATATGGAGGTTCTAACGGCCTGCGGTGCGTTGCCAGTGATATTGCCGCTCGACCCGGACAGCGTTGGGGAAATGGCGGAGCTGTGCGACGGCTTTCTCTTTACTGGCGGTCAGGACGTGGATCCGGCCCTCTACGGTCAGAAAATTCTTCCGGCCTGCGGAGAGATCTATCCCCTCCGGGATCTGCTGGAGGCTGAGCTGTTTCGCCGAGCCTTTGAGCTGGATAAGCCCATTTTTGGCATTTGCCGCGGGATTCAGTTTATCAATGTGGTACTGGGAGGCTCCCTATATCAGGACATACCCGGTCAGAAGGAGGGAGCGATCAGCCATCGCATGGCTCCTCCATACTACAAGGGATGGCATGAGGTCTGTATCACGCCGGGTACGCCTCTGCGCCATTTGCTGGGAAAAGAGCTTTTGAACGTGAATAGCTATCACCATCAGGGGATAAGATCTCTTTCAAAGCGGCTAAAGACGATGGCCATGACCTCCGACGGCCTGGTGGAGGCGGTATACTGCCCGGAAAAGCGGTTTCTACAGGCTGTCCAGTGGCATCCGGAATTTTCGTGGCAGCACGACGGCGATCAATTTAAGATAATGCGGAGCTTCGTTGACGCTTGCCGCAAAGGTTAATAACGGATTGAATTTCAATGTCGCTAAACGCGGCGTTGAGGCAAGTGGTTTGCGTTCTAGTGGGGCTATGTAGCGTGATTTTGCAGCGGCTCAAGCCATTAACAAAAAAGTAGGTTCGAGACTAAATTTTTTGTAAAAACCCTTGACAAATGAGAGTTTTTATGTTACAATATCATTCGTCAGCGCGGAGAGATGGCTGAGCTGGTCTAAGGCGCACGACTGGAAATCGTGTATCGGATAACCCCGATCAAGGGTTCGAATCCCTTTCTCTCCGCCAAATAAGAACCTTGATTTTGATACAAAGTCAAGGTTCTTTCTTTGTGCAAAAAAGCCGATAATATCGGCCTTTTTGTATAGTCGGCATAATTTTTCCGCACCTTGCAGGGGCAATAAATGCAGTTTTTGCTTTTAGGAAATTATCCGTCCCCATCTGCCGCCGTGTAATCGTTGGATTTATGGGAAATCGTTGGTTTTTTGGGTAATCGTTAGTTTTTTGGGGTAATCGTTGGATTATTGAGTAATCGTTA
>CANQKL010000221.1 GCA_947624455.1 uncultured Clostridia bacterium | reverse complement strand
GACATGGAGACAGAACACTACATACAGCAGACCCTTAAAGAATTTTCCTCCGGGCGCACCACCTTTATAATTGCCCATCGGATAAGCGCCGTAAAGGACGCCGACCAGATCTTGGTCATGGAAAAGGGGCGCATAGCCGAGCGCGGCACCCACGAGGAGCTGCTGGCCCTGGGCGGCAGGTACAAAGAAGTATACGACACCCAGTACGGCAATTTTGACGCCGCCATAGCCCAGGCCGTGAAAGGGGGGCGTTTCTGATGGCAAGGAACAAATTCGACGTGGACGAGAAGCTGGAAAGCAGCTTCAGCTTTGACCACATCAAAAGACTGGCAAGATACCTGATACCTTTTAAGTGGCTGATGTTCGCCACTATCGGCCTAATGCTGCTGACAAGCCTGCTGAATATGCTGGCTCCCATGATCACCCGCGAGGCCATCGACAACCGTCTGCCCGCCGGAGATATTCGCGGCATACTGGTCTTGGGCGGAATACTGGTAGCGATCTACCTCATCAACGCCGTCATCGTCAAGTTCCGCATGGTGACCCTTGTAAAGGTGGGCCAGAGCCTTATCGCCAATTTGCGGCGGGACATCTTCAAGCATTTGCAGATACTGCCCTTCGACTTTTACGACAGCCGCCCCCACGGTAAGATCTTGGTGCGGGTGATAAATTATGTAAACTCCATTAACAACCTGCTCACCGGCGGCCTGATAAACCTGATAACCGACCTGTTCACGGTGGTCATAACCATGGGCCTGATGTTCGCCCTGAGCCTGAAGCTCAGCCTCATAACCCTCTGCGGCGTGTTTGTTTTCGGCGGCATAATCTTCGCCATGAAGAACAAGCAGCGCCGGGTATGGCAGGATTACAGCGCCAAGCAGAGCAACCTGAACGCCTATATCCACGAGAGCATCTGCGGCATAAAGGTGACCCAGTCCTTTAGCCGGGAAAAGGAAAACCAACGCATTTTTGAGACTCAGTGCGAGAACGTCCGCACCAGCTTTATGCGGGCGAAGATAATCGACATCTGCAACTGGCCCATGGTTGAGACTATCTCCACCATCACCACCTGCGCGGTGTTCTTAGTGGGCGGGGCCGACCTGCTCGGGGGCGGCGGCATAACCGCCGGTACCCTTGTGGCCTTCGTGGGCTATGTAAACCTGTTTTGGACGCCGGTGCTGTCACTGTGCAACTACTACAACCAGCTCATCAACACCGCAGCTTACCTGGAGCGCATCTTCGAGGTAATGGACACCCCCGCCACGGTGGAGGATCTGCCCGGAGCGGTGGAAATGCCCCCCATAAAGGGCGACGTGGACTTTAAGAACGTCACCTTCGCCTATGAGGAGGGCGCGGACATCCTCAAGGGCCTCAGCTTCTCTGTCGAGCGGGGCAAGAACATCGCCGTCGTAGGCCCCACCGGAGCGGGCAAGACCACCATAATCAACCTCCTGAGCCGGTTTTACGACATTCAGGGGGGCGAGATCCTCATCGACGGGGAGAATATCACCCGCTACACCCTGCACTCCCTGCGGTCGCAGGTGGGGGTAATGCTTCAAGACACCTTCATTTTCAGCGGCACGGTCATGGACAACATCCGCTATGGCAGGCTGGACGCCACCGACGAGGAGGTAATAGCCGCCGCAAAGACCGTCTGCGCCCACGACTTCATCCAGACCCTTGAAAACGGCTATTACACCGAGGTGAACGAACGGGGCAGCCGCCTGAGCGTGGGCCAGCGCCAGCTCATCTCCTTCGCCGGGCTCTGCTGGCCGACCCGAAAATCCTGATACTGGACGAGGCCACCGCCTCCATCGACACCCGCACCGAACAGGCCCTCCAGACCGGCCTTGCCCGACTTCTCAAGGGCCGCACCAGCTTTGTCATCGCCCACCGGCTGTCCACCATCCGGGGCGCGGACAACATCATGTTCATCGACGGCGGCCAAATCGTGGAAAGCGGCACCCATGAGGAGCTTATGGCCCAAAAGGGCAGATACTACGCACTGTGTACAAGTCAGTACGAATTAGCGTAAACGAGGTGAAAATACCGTGTGGTTCATATTCGCTTTACTGTCCTCAATTTTTGCGGCCCTAACGTCGATTTTGGCCAAAATAGGCATTGACGGGGTCAACTCCAACCTGGCTACCGCCATACGGACGGCGGTCGTGCTGGTCATGGCCTGGGCTATGGTGTTTGTCACCGAGGCTCAGGGCGGCCTTGGAGAAATCAGCCGCAAGAGCTGGATCTTCCTTGTGCTGTCGGGCTTGGCGACGGGAGCCTCCTGGCTCTGCTACTATAAGGCCCTCCAAATTGGCGAGGCCTCAAAGGTAGTTCCCATCGACAAGCTCAGCGTGGTCATAACCCTTGTGTTGGCCTTCGTTTTCCTCCACGAGCGGCTCACCTGGAAGTCCGTCGTCGGCTGCGTCCTCATTGGCGCGGGAACACTGTTTATGGTAATTTAAAAAAGGAGTGACAAAAATGATCTATCTCGACAACAGCGCAACATCCTTCCCTGCGGCGGAAGTCATCCGATCGGCGGCGGACGCCATGATAAAATTCCCCGGCAACCCATCCAGCCGCCACAAGCTGGGCCTCGAGGCCGAGAAGGAGCTTGAGAGCCGCCGAAAAAAGGCGGCAAAGGTTCTTGGCATTGAGCCGAAGGAGCTTTACTTCACCAGCGGCGGCACCGAGAGCGACAACATCGCCGTACTGGGCGGAGCCAACATAAAAAAGGGCCGCCGGGTGGTGACCACGGCGGTGGAGCATCCCGCCGTCATGGAATCCATGAAACGGCTGGAGGAGTTGGGCTTTGATGTCGTTTATTTGCCCCCGGAAAGGGACGGCAGCGTCAGTCTCGACTCCATAGGCGAGGCCATTACGCCCGAGACGAGCCTTGTGTCGGTCATGGCGGTGAACAACGAGACCGGCGCCATCATGCCCGTGGACAAGATCAGGCCCATACTGGACAGGAAAGCTCCCCGGGCCTTGCTCCACACCGACGCTGTCCAGGCCCTTGCCGCCGGCGATGCTTTTCGGCATGAAATTCAGCATGAGGTAGCACACATCCCCGCCGAAGGAGCC
>CANQKL010000220.1 GCA_947624455.1 uncultured Clostridia bacterium | reverse complement strand
GCTTTTCAGCGTTCCCGGACGGATATCCTCTTTTTTCAGGAAGGCCGCCACCTCCTCCTGAAGCTCGGGCGTTCCTCCCTCGATCTCCACCCGCCAAATAAACTGAGTGTAGGCAAAAATTATTGCTGCCGCCAGCGGAAGTCCCCCTATGAGCAGAATACGCCCCTTGAATTTTCTAAAGAATCTCGAAGCTCCGTACTCGCTGATGACCCTAAGCTCCAGCCCTTGGGGCAGGTCGTCCTTCATCAGTTCATACGCCTTACGGCTCATACGGACTCGTAGGCCGCCGGGAAAGGGCTTCACATCGGAAATATAAATTCCCTTCGCCGCCGCCCTGTTGAGAAAGCGCGACGGTTCATCTCCCCTGATTTATCGGCTTTTGAGCATAAAAATTATGTCTGTCATAGGCCCTCCTAAACGCAAAATTCCAGGGAGGTTATCTTTCCCTTGAGGGACAGCTCCTCAGCCGTCATAGAGGTTATTTCCAGCCCCGCGCCCATAATGAGCAGCACTCCGCTGAGGGTGTTTATCCTCAGCGTTTCGGCGCTGTAGTCCAATATCCCCCGCAGTCCCTCTACCATCAGCTCGGAGCTGCCGACCACGGTTATAAGCGAATACCTTGCAAGGAGGTTTTTTTCAAGCTCTGATATTTTTTCTCGTTTTCCCAAAGTCCACACCTCTTTAAAAGGTATGCCGGGATAAATGAAAACATACGTTGTAAAAAAGGAGTTGACAATAATGACTGTCCTTATCCTATGTTTCCTTCTCGTCGCTTTTCCCGAAAGAGCCCTCGAGGGCGCGGGAATGGGCCTCGATATCTGCTTGCGGGCCGTGATACCCTCGCTGCTGCCGTTTATGCTGGTCAGTTCCATGGCTGTGCGAAGCGGCTGGGGCGAAAGGCTGGGGAGGCTGATGTCTCTTGTGTTAAAGCCGGTTTTCGGCATAGGCCCCAGCTCGGCAATGTGCCTCATGACCGGCCTTTTAGGCGGTTATCCCTGCGGAGCCAGAGCCGTCGCCCAGTGCGTGGACTCCGGGACTATGTCGGTAAAAACCGCCGAACGCACGCTGGCTTACTGCAACAACAGCGGCCCGCTGTTCATAATCGGGACGGCTGGAGCGGCGGTGTACGGCAGTACAAAAATCGGAGTCGAGCTATATATATGTCACATAATAGGCGCTTTGGCCGCGGCTTTGGTCTTTGGGCGGACAAAGGACAACGCTCCGGCTCCAATGCCCGTAAAAAACAAAATCCGCCTCGGCGCCTTGGCCGGAGAAGCCGCCAGAGACAGCGGCATAGCAATAATGAGCGTTTCGGCCATGGTCATAACCTTTTCCGCTATCATAGCGGCGCTGGAGCTTAGCCGTTTTCCGCTGCTCACGGCGGTTTTAGAGGTTTCCCGGGGCGTTAAGGAGCTGGGTATGCTGGGCGTCCGCGGGCTGCCGCTGGCAGCGGCGTGTCTCAGCTGGGGCGGTCTCAGCGTCCATTTCCAGACAGAGGCGGTCTGCGGCGGCATATCAAAAAAATACTATTATGTCGGCAAGCTGGTTTCCTCGCTCACCTCTGGCCTGGCCATGTTCGCCTGTGTCAAACTGACCGAAGGGGGCATAATATAGCATCGAGGTGATTTTATGTGCGGAATTGCGGGAGAGGTTCTTGCCTCTCTAAAAAAGCAGCTCACGCCTGAGAGCTGGTACCTTGATATGCAGCGGGAACTACTGCGACGCGGCCCCGACCAAAATGGGTTCTTCTCCGACGACGGAGTAATGCTCATACACACCCGCCTGGCGGTAATAGATATTGAAAACGGGATCCAGCCCATGACGCGGGATAACTGCACTATAGTTTACAACGGCGAACTCTATAATACCGACGAAGTGCGTAATTACTTAATTAGCCGTGGGGCGGTCTTTACGACCACCTCTGATACGGAGGTGGTTCTCCGGGCCTATATGGAGCTGGGAGAAGCCTGTCTTGAGCTATTCAACGGCATTTTTGCGTTTGCCGTCTGGGACGGGAAAAAGCTCTTTGTGGCCCGCGACCGCATGGGCGTAAAGCCCTTTTTCTATGCGGAAGTTGGCGAAAGCTTTATTTTCGCCTCCTCAGTCAGCGCGCTGCTGAAGCATCCCAAGGTGGAGCCGATAGCCGACCTAAATTCTATAGAGGAGCTGTTCCTGCTCGGCCCTGGACGCACGCCCGGCTGCGGAGTGTTCAGGGATATAAGGGAGCTGCCCCCAGCCTGCTGCGGCTTTGTGGAAAAGGGCAGACTGAAGTACAGAGAGTACTGGCTGCTTCGCCAGCACGAGCATAAGGAAAGCTTTGAGGAAACTGTCCTCCACACCCGTGAGCTGGTAGTGAACGCCATAAAGCGACAGCTCGTGTCCGACATACCGATCTTTACATTTTTGTCAGGAGGACTGGATTCCAGCATCATCTCCTCGGTAGCGGCAAAGGAGCTGGCTAAACAGGGCAAGGAACTGCACACCTACAGCGTAGACTATGTTGACAACGGCAAGTACTTCGTCCCCGGCAAGTTCCAGCCAGGCAGCGACGAGGAGTACATCAATAAAATGAACGACTATCTGGGAGTCACCAACCACCGCATACTGATCGACACTCCAGAGCTTACAGCCGGACTGTTCGAGGCCGTAAACGCCCGAGGTCTGCCGGGCATGGCCGATGTGGACAGCTCAATGCTGGTCTTTGCCCGAGAGATAAAGAAGGGCTATTCGGTAGGACTCAGCGGCGAATGTGCCGACGAGATCTTCGGCGGCTATCCCTGGTACAGGGACGAAACAATAAGGATGGCGGCGGGCTTTCCCTGGTCCCAGTCCACGGACTACCGTTACAGCTTCCTAAAGCCCGAGATACAGGACCTGATCGATCCCCACGCCTTTGTGAATAAACGCTATGAGGACACCATAGCCCGCGCCCACAAGCTGCCCGGCAATTCCCCCACCGACGACAGGATGAAGGAAATGACAAGGCTGAATCTGGACTGGTTCATGCAGACCCTTCTGGGCCGCAAGGATTTTATGACCATGTACAGCGGCCTTGAGGCGAGAGTTCCCTTTTGCGACGTCAGCAT
>CANQKL010000219.1 GCA_947624455.1 uncultured Clostridia bacterium | reverse complement strand
TATAAAATCTCGGGTACATGCCCCGAGATTTTATGTTTTTTATCGAAAGGGAGTTCCCTTTCGAGCTTTCCCCATTGTGCATTAAGCTCATCTGTTGGGCTGACCGCTCGTGAGAAGCTCTCGTTTTGTATAACCGTTTCGGTTTACAGCTTTACAAAATGTTCAATTATCCAGGACGCCGCTCTGTAGGGTACGCCCTCAAGCTCCTTGGCCGCCCGATCCAGTTCCCGGCGTATTTCTATGCCTTGGGGACAATGTCGTTCGCACTTTCCACATTTCTTACAGAGAGAGGCGTTGCTGCGCTCCTTTTTGATAGTCGTACACATAATGTACTCCCTCAGTCCCGAAAACCAACCGTCCACATACTTCTCGTTATAACAGCGGAAAACTCCGGGTATATCGACACCCGCCGGGCAAGGCATACAGTAACCGCAGCCGGTGCAGCCCACCTTGACCTTTTCATTTATTGCCGCGACCGCCTTGCGGAACAGCTCCTTTTCCTCCGGCCCCAAGTCGCCAACTCCGGCGTCGGAGGCGGCGGCAATATTTTCTTCAATCACCTCCATGGAGTTCATGCCCGAAAGCACCACTGTGACCGGCTCCTGATCCCAGAGCCAGCGCAGGGCCCACTCGGCGGGACTGCGTTTCGGCTGAGCGCTATTGAACACAGCCTTCGCCTTTTCCGGCAGACCTCCGGCGAGCCGCCCGCCACGCAGCGGCTCCATTATAATTACAGGTATCCCCTTGGCCGCCGCCGCCAGCAGTCCTCTGCGGCCGGCCTGACTGTGTTCGTCCAAATAGTTGTACTGTATCTGGCAGAAATCCCAGTCGTGAGCGTTAAGCAGGGCTATAAACTTGTCGGAGCCGCCGTGATAGGAAAAGCCCACATTGCGTATAGCTCCGCTTTTGCGCTTTTCCTCCAGCCACTCCAGCGCCCCGATAGCTTTTAACCTCTGCCAGACCGTGGTATCCGGCAGCATATGCATGAGATAGTAGTCAATGTGGTCGGTTTTGAGGCGGTTGAGCTGCTGCTGAAAGCACTTTTCCACCGCCTCAATATCCTTCATCAGGTAATGGGGCAGCTTTGTGGCTATATAGACCTTGTCCCGCAGCCCGTTCTTTTGCAGTATGCCGCCCAGCGTCTCCTCGCTGCCGGGATAGATATAGGCGGTGTCAAAATAATTCACTCCGCCCTCAACGGCCCTCAGTATTTGACGTTCGGTTTCGGCCACGTCTATCCTGCCTCCTCTGCGTGGAAAACGCATACAGCCGTAGCCGAGGATAGAAAGCTCCTGTCCGTTTTTTTTGTCAAGTCGGTAACGCATAGGGTCCTCCTTATTTGTTTTCAATATTGACGCCTTCGTGCTTGAGCAGCCATTTCTTCACGTCCAACCCTCCGGCGTAGCCGGTCAGGCTGCCGTCGGCGCCGATCACACGGTGGCAAGGTATGATTATGGATATCGGATTATGCCCGACCGCGCCGCCCACGGCCCTCGCGGAAGTTCCGCGCCCCAGGCTCCCGCCGACCCGCGCGGCAATTTCGCCATAGGTCACGGTTTCGCCGTAGGGTATGTCCATAAGACATTTCCACACCGCCCTGCGGAACTCGCTCCCCACAGGAGCCACAGGCAGCTCGTAAGCTCCCGGCTTTTTTCCGGAAAAATACCGCTCCAACCATCGTTCCAGCCGGTCAAAAACAGGAGCGTCGCCCCGCTCCCACTTAGACCCGAGCGAGGCCTCGAAATATTTTTGTCCCTCGATCCAAAGACCGTTAATGCTTTCCCCGTCCGAAGCGGCCGTTAAACGTCCCACTGGCGAGGGGAAGCCGCGTACAAGAACCATTTCCATCATCCCATATATTTTCTAATCGGTATTATATCATTTTCCTGCCGTTATGTCAACCTTTACGGGGGCAAAAAGAAAATATTCACAAAAATATCCAATATATTTTATATAAAATATTTGACAAAATCACAATATCGTGGTAATATAAATATATACAATATACACAAACGGCCGAGGAAATTGCCGATTCAACGGATAAGCATTAGAAAGGCTGTGATCACCGCATGAAAAAAACGCTTATCACCGTGACAAGATATATCCTATTTATTATACTGGCGCTGTGCCTCGCCGCCTGCGGCGGGAAAAGCCAAAACGCCAAGCTGGGTCTTAAGGCCATGAACGAGGGCGACTACGACAGGGCCAAGAGACTGTACAACTTTGCTGTTGAAAAAGGGGAGGCGGATTCGGAGGATAAGAAAATATACGAGATACTTTGCGCCTACACCGACGCCCAGCGCAGCTTAAAATCTGAAGAATTTGCCCAGGGCATTGCAATAATAGACGGTTGCCGTTACGACTACAGCGCACTTTCCATACGTTCGGATATGGAAAGACTTTACAACCAGCTTTCGGACGGCAAGTATGCCGACGAACGCATCCGTTTGCTCAGCGAGGTTACTGAGGCCGGGAACCTTGAGCGCGCTCGGGGCATGATAAGCGAGATAAACCGCCTCAGCCTTACGTCCTCCCAGCAAGAAAGGCTGGAGGCTATCAGTCAGGAGGTTGCCCGGCTGCTCATAAAGGAAAATCCTGACGATGAAGTGATATATTATGCCGACAGACCGGCCGACGGCACTATCCCTCTATACGCTGAGGCCGACGAGGAGTCTGATGTGCTGCTCGACATACCCGGTATGGAGCCGATAGAGGTTCAAAGCTTTGCGGACGGCGGCTTTATCAAGGTGGTATACGACAACACTCCGGGGTATGTGAAGTCGTCGGACATCGTTTCCTCAATGCCCACATATGAAGAAAAGCCCTCCGCCAGCAACGGCAAGGACGGCGAGGACGACAGCGAGAGCGGCGGCAATAGCGATAACGATAAAACCAAAGATGACGATGATAATAAGGACGGCAAAAAGAACGACACCGGCGACGGCCCCAAGGTCGAAGCCTCCAGCGCCGGCGACAAGCTCACCGCTATCTCCGACGTGAACCTCCGGGAGGAGCCTAATACCGACTGCGAAATACTGGATGTGGTGGCTATGGGCGATGAGGTGACATATCTCGGCCAGATGGAGGACGGCTTTTATAAGGTAAAAT
>CANQKL010000218.1 GCA_947624455.1 uncultured Clostridia bacterium | reverse complement strand
GGACGGTAACCGTAATGAATCCCGACGGTGTGGTATATATTCCTCAGAACGAGCGCAAGACCGGCTTTTTCCCAAACAAGTGGGTTTGCTTCTGGGATTACACTCCCATGAACGATCCCCGCATCGGCCTCGGCAAGGACTATATAACCGTGTCCCTCGATCCTGAAAATGATGTTGCCGCCAAGATTGGCGTTCTCAACGAACACGGCTGGATGGCTTACCTCAGCAAGGGAGATGCCTTTGTAAAGCGCTTCGGCTTCACCGAGGGGGCGAATTACCCCGACAACGGCTGCAACTGCGAGAGCTATACCTGCAAGAAGTACACCGAAATGGAGTGCCTTTCGCCAATGATGAAGATAGCCCCAAAGAGCCGGGTTGTCCACATGGAAACATGGACCCTGAAAAAGGCGAACAGCATCGGCGAGGTTTGATTGCCATAAATATGTGTTAAATGTCTGTAAATAGGCGGCTGTCATCTTGGTTATGACAGACTCATTAAAAAGGGGCTGTAAAAAAACTAATAACTCGCTATGTAACTTGGAGGCATGGGGGCTGTCCAAAAAAATCGTGCAGAACAAACGAAAATCAGCTCTCGCAGGCGGCAGGCTAAGCCTGCCGCCGAGAAAGCCCTCCCGACGGCGTACATAGGTACGCCGAGCGGTGATTTTCGTTTGTAGTCCAAGGGCATAAATGAAAAAATTCGCTCGTAAGGGCGAATTTTCTACATTAATACATTATTTTATTTTTGTTGACTGATTACATAATGCTATAATTGGTCTTATTAAGGTTTTCAGCCCTTGGACGATCTGCGCCATTTTTTTACAGCCTTTTTTTAAATTACCTTGACTTTTTTTATTTTAATTTCGTCTAATAAGTGTAAGGTCTTACAGAGAACAACAAAACATGAGAGGAGGAATCGCCTTGAGTGAGGATGAATTTCAGCTTGGCTTCGTCCAGGCCGAAAAGTCCCTGTATCTGGTGGCTATGGGCTATCTCCACAACAGCGAGGACGCTCGCGACGCAGTACAAGAGGCGGCGGAGACAGCTTACCGCAGCCGGGATAAGCTTAGGAATCAACAGTATTTCAAGACCTGGCTGACCAGAATACTTATAAACAAGTGTAAGGACTTCTTGCGCGGGCAGCGGTTCGCCGCCGAGCTTACCGACGATATCGGCGTGTTCAGCGATATCCCTCACGAGGAGATCTGCCTCATAGACGCAATATGCCGCCTTGAACCCAAGGAGGCGAGATTCATAACCCTGCGGTTTTATGCCGACCTGACGTTCGAGGAGGAGGCCCGTGTGCTTAAAATGCCGGTTTCGACAGTGAAATATGGGACTCGGAAAGCCCTCGAAAAGCTGAAAGCAATGATGGAGGATCAGTATGAATGATTTTGAAGAAAGGCTCTTCCGCCACGCTGAGCGGGTCAGGGAGAGCATGAGGCCCCTTGACATTGACCCCGCAATGGGAGAAAGGAACGATTTAAAAATGCCTAAAAAGAGAATAGGCCTTGTAATTGCCGCCGTTATCGTGGCGGTGGCCGGTTTCACGGCTGTGGCCGCGACATTTGACTGGGACACCAAGCTTCTGGAGTATCTTAATCTTACGCCGGAGCAGGCGGAAAAACTGGAGGACAGTGCGGCTTATCCTAATGTCAGCGTCACCCAGTCGGACGTTAAAGTAACGGTGCGTCAGACCCTTGCCGACAGCCGCGCTCTGTATATCGTCTTTGACGCCGAAGCCCCTGAAGGCTTCGAGTTCAATGACAAGACACGGTTTGAATATTCCAACCTCGATTTCCTTGACGAGACGAAGGAAAGTCATAGCAATAGCTGGGATATTAAGCTGCTCAGCTATTCTGGCAACAAAAGCAGCTGGGTGTTATACTACTATAACAGTGAGCCTATTGAAAGCGGCCGAATCAAGCTCACTCTTGGCAGCCTGGGCTATTGGGGCGATCCCAAGCCTGCGGATAACGACGAGAACGGCGTTATCAAGGTGCCATACGCCTATAACGGGGAGTTGGAGGTTGAAAAGACAAGCGATGAGAACTGCGATGTTACTGTTCATGTGTTGAATGGAAAAGTAACGTCGGGCAAGGTAAGGGTAAGCAAAGCGCGGGAAACTGACGACGCGACTACATTTACCTATTCATCCGAGGCGGCAGAGAAGGATGGAGCCGATATTTCCAAGCCGTCCGATTCTAATAAGGCACATGACGAGGAGGAAAACGGCGGCGATACGGACGTTTTATATTCTGCAATGCTGGAGACAGTCGGCATCAGCGAGTTTGAAACCGTTTATGAGGGTCCCTGGGAGCTGATTTGGAACTTTGAGTACAAAAACTCCGCCAAGGTCATAGAACCTGATCTCCTCATCCACGACGAAAATGGCACTGAGTTTACAGTGAAGCGTTTAGAGATTTCGCCCATGAGCATCTGCATGGACGTGGAACAGGATTTTGACATGGAGCTGAAAGAAGTACCCGTTCCTTCAGGCGGAACGGACAAAGACAGCAAGGTAGTCACAATCCAAATGGCCCCCAATCCGCCCAAACCCGTTGTGAATATGAAGGACGGAACTCAGGCGGTTTTGAAAAATTCAAAGATCGGCGGCTCTTTCTTCGGCTTCATTGACGGACGCAGCGGCGGTTTAAGTAATTTAGTATGGGCCTTTGAGGACGGAATCATCGACCTTGAAAACGTGGAAAGCATTACCTACGGAGATCAAACGATTATAATACAGTAATTAACGGAGCTGTAAAAAATGGCGCAGACCTGCGTCATCGCAAGCTCGGTATCGCAAGTTTCGATTTAAAAAATCGAAACACGGCTTACCTCGCTGCGATTCCTTTTCCCCACAAAATCGGCTTCGCCGTTTTGCGGGGACCCCGTTTTTGCTGAAAATCTTAATTTAAGCCAAGTTTAAGTGATGTAAAACCCGACAATAAAATCAAATTTGTGAATTAATGTGGAAAAACCGCCTTTTTACGAGAAAAAGACGGTTTTTCTATCTGTTATCACAAAAAATCGGAACAAGCGATGCAACGCTTGTTCCGACGCCGTTCTGCACGATTTTTTTTGACAGCCCCCGTGCCTCCAGGTTACATAGCA
>CANQKL010000217.1 GCA_947624455.1 uncultured Clostridia bacterium | reverse complement strand
GGGCCACCTTGTTCGGGAGATCGACGCTCTCGGAGGCGAAATGGGAAAGTGCGCCGATAAAAATATGCTCCAGTCACGTATGCTCAACCTGCGTAAGGGCCCAGCCGTCCATTCTCTCAGGGCTCAGGAGGATAGGCGGATGTATTCCATAGATATGAAGCGCCGCCTTGAGGATCAGCCCGGTCTTTACCTGCGTCAGGCCGAGGTAAAGGAACTGAAAAAAACTGACGAAGGGTTTGTTTTGACCATTCACACAGGCGTGGAATTTACGGCGAAATCTGTTATAATAGCTACCGGCACTTATCTGGAGGGGCGCATAATTGTGGGGGAAACCTCTTATAGCGGCGGCCCGGACGGGATGTTTCCTTCTCGGGGCCTGAGCGAGAGTCTGCGCCGTATGGGGGTGGAAATGCTCAGGTTCAAGACGGGAACTCCCGCCAGAGTCCACGCCCGGAGCCTGGATTACAGTAAAATGCAGATACAGGAAGGCGACGAGGCTGTGATTCCCTTTTCCTTTGAGACTGAAACGCCTGGGAAAAACCGCGTGTGCTGCTATTTGACCTATACTAACAGCGCCACTCACGGGGTAATACGCGCCAATCTTCACCGAAGTCCCCTTTTTAACGGTCTTATTGACGGCGTCGGCCCCCGATATTGTCCGTCTATTGAGGACAAGGTGGTGCGTTTTGCGGAAAAGGATAGGCACCAGGTTTTCATAGAACCTATGGGGATAGACACCCGTGAAATGTACGTCCAGGGGATGAGCAGCTCGCTTCCGGAGGATGTGCAGCTCGAGATGCTCAGAACCATGGCTGGACTGGAAAATGTGGAGATAATGCGCTGCGCGTACGCCATAGAGTATGACTGCTGCGATCCCACTCAGCTCCGGCCCTCCCTGGAATTTCGCGATATTGACGGCCTTTTCGGCGCGGGCCAGTTCAACGGCACCAGCGGTTATGAGGAGGCTGGCGCCCAGGGGCTTATGGCGGGAATAAACGCCGCCCGCAAGCTCAAGGGCCTTCCGGCGGTAGTTTTGGATCGCAGCCAGGCGTATATCGGCGTCCTCATTGACGACCTTGTTACCAAGGGGACAAACGAGCCGTACCGTATGCTGACCAGCCGTGCCGAGTACAGATTGCTGCTGCGTCAGGACAACGCTGACCTGCGGCTCACCCCTATCGGTCGTGAGATCGGCCTTATCAGCGATGAAAGGTACGAAAAATTTCTTGAAAAAAAGGCTCGTATAGAGGCTGAGGTTGCCCGGCTGGAGGAAATCACCCTTGCGCCCTCTTCAAAGCTCAATGAGTTCCTTGAAAAAAAGGAAAGCAGCGTCCTCACTAACGGTATAAAAATAACGGAGCTTATCCGCCGCCCCGAGATCGGCTACGACGAGCTTGCCCCCTTTGATCCGGACAGGCCGTCCCTCTCCGGCCCAGAAAGGGAGCAGGTGGAGATATCCGTTAAGTATGACGGTTACATCCGCCGTCAGTTCCAGCAGGTGGAGCAGTTTAAACGCAATGAAAAGAAAACTCTGCCGCCGGACATTGACTATGACAAGGTTCTCGGCCTGCGCATCGAGGCCCGGCAGAAGCTCGGCAGACTTCGGCCGGAAAACGTGGGCCGGGCCAGCCGCATAAGCGGGGTCAGTCCGGCGGACATAGGCGTTCTTTTGATCTATCTTGCGGGGAGGGAACACAATGAAAACGCTGATTGAGGGAGCGGCGGAATTTGGGTTTGAGCTTACCGGAGAGCAGTTGGCCCGCTTTGAAAAATACACGGAGCTGCTTTTGGAGTGGAATGAAAAATTCAACCTGACCGCCATAACTGACAGAGAGGAGATACAGATAAAGCACTTCCTGGATTCGGTGTCCCTCCTGCTGGCCGAGCCGCCAAAAAACAGTTCTCTTATAGATATTGGAGCGGGGGCTGGCTTCCCTTCCATCCCTGTCAAAATCGTCAGGCCTGATCTGAGGATTACCATGCTTGACAGCCTCAACAAGCGGGTGGATTTCCTCAACAACGTCGTCTCCAGTCTTGGCCTGACCGAAATAACCGCCGTCCACAGCCGAGCGGAGGACGGGGCGCGGACCTCTCTCAGGGAGAGCTTCGACTATGCCGCGGCTCGGGCCGTTGCAAATCTTTCGGTGCTTGCGGAATACGCCCTACCCTTTGTCAGGGTAGGAGGGTATTTCCTGGCCATGAAAGGTACGGCCCCCCAGGAGGAGATAGAAAACGCCCAAGCTGCGGTCAAGCTCCTTGGCGGACGAGTCGAGGAGACGCGCGAGATAAATATCGCTCAGGGCAGGCTGCGCCACAGCCTTATTATTATAAAAAAAATAGCCCGAACACCGTCGAATTTCCCAAGAAAGGCGGGCAGACCGGCGAAGGAACCCATAAAATAGGGTCTGCCGTCGGCAAAAGGCGAAAGTTTTTTATTCCCTTAAGCGGAAATATATGGTATAATCATCCTGTGAGAGATCACAGGATGATTTTTTGATACACAGGAGGAAGCACGCGAAATGAAAACAGAAGAAATTGACGTCAACCTTATTTATCCCAACCCCTTTCAGCCCCGGCGCTACTACGAACCGGAAGGTATGCGGGAGCTTACCGAATCGGTAAAGTCTATGGGCGTCCTGACCCCTATACTTGTCCGCCGCGCCGCCCGGGGCTATGAGCTTATCGCCGGTGAGCGGCGGCTCAAGGCCGCCCGGGACGCCGGACTTAAGACCATACCCGCCGTGGTTCGCACTATGAGCGATTCCGGCAGCGCGGTGGCCTCTATTGTCGAGAACATCCAGCGACGGGACCTTAACTGCTTTGAGGAGGCCGAAAGTATAGAGCGTCTCGCCAACTATCATGGATTCAGTCAGGAAAAGATCGCGAAGATGCTGGGAAAAAGCCAGAGCGCCGTGGCAAACAAGCTCCGCCTCCTAAAGTTGAGCAAGGAGGTTCGGGCAAAAATCGTTGAATACGGCCTCACCGAACGTCACGCCCGGGCCCTTCTCCGCCTTGACACCGAGGCTCAGCAGTTGACCGCCGCCGAAAAAATTGCCCAGGGCGGCATGAACGTGGCCATGGCTGAAAAGCTCATTCAGCGCATGATAGAAGAAAACATTCGCCAAAACCGCCG
>CANQKL010000216.1 GCA_947624455.1 uncultured Clostridia bacterium | reverse complement strand
TGTGGTCTATCCGCCTGAAAACGCGGATTTGTTCCGCCAAGTGATCGACTGCGGCGGGGCCATTGTCAGCGAATTTCCTTTTGGTACTCAGCCGGTGTCGGACCATTTTCCCCGACGGAACCGCATTATCGCCGCCCTTTCCGACGGCTGCGTAGTGACCGAGGCCGGAGCGAGGAGCGGAGCTATCATAACCGCTAATTACTGCCTCGATCTGCGGCGGCCTCTTTACGCCGTACCCGGGAACATCACTTCCGCCGCCAGCGCGGGTACTAACGGCCTAATCCGATCAGGCGCGATAATTGCGACCGATGGAATGATCACCGCCGCCGAGCTTAAGCTGGCCCTGTCTTTTACCGAGACAAAGCCTTCCGCTCATCCCGTCTCCGCCGCCGAGCTTAAGCCCGCCGAGGCGCCTATAGTTATAGATACGCCTCCCCGCCAACCGAAGAAAGCCGCCGATCTAACACCGGACGAAGGGAAAATTGTCGCCGCAATTTTAAACGGTCACTCATCTATATCTGAAATTTCAAGCGAGACTGATCTTGATGAGGCAACCCTTGCTCCAACGCTTGTGATGCTGGAACTTAAAGGGATTATTGAGCGCCAATTTGGAGGACGATTCACCGCCAAATGATATTTCTATAAAAAAGCCGCGGTTTCCCATTCCGCGGCTTTTTATATTTCAGTTGTCGTTATCCTCCAGCCTTCTGCGCATGGCTTCTTCAGCCTCCCGGCGGCGCTTGGCCCGCTGGCGGCGCTGTTTCTCGATCCGGCGCTGGCGGCGTTTATATCGCACGTAAATTATTGCCAGGGCGATAAAAATGATCCCCCCAATAAATATAGGCGAGGTAACAATAGACTTGAATCCGTCAACTATGAAGGAAAAAACATCGAACTTATAATCCTTATCCGCCACAAGGCTGATGCTGCCAGCGGAGACTCCATTGTAAAAGTACTCGCACTCCCCTACCACGTCGCCCTTAGCTATCGGCGCTTTTACAAACTCGTCAGTCTTTACCTCATACGTGGCGGCGCCAAGCTCCTCGGTCACGGGATGAATATAATAAAGATTCGACTTGGCCTCCAAAAGCACCTGGCCCGCCCGGCGGGCGTTTTTTATAGGCACCTGTCCAACGAGCGTACCCTTGGTCACAACTATCTCAGACTTATAATTTTCAAAAGCGGTGGTAAAAAAATCCCGGCAGTCTATATAGCCCTGAGCCTTACCGTCCACTGTTTCGGAGTGAAACGTTAGGGCAAGCAGTTTCATATTCTTATCCTGCGCGACCTCCACAAGGCAGCTCTTAGCCTCAGCCGTGTAACCGGCCTTTATGCCAATGGCCTTGCCGTAATAATAGTCCGAACGCTGCACCCGGCTCACCATGTAATTGGTATTGACCAGGTTGCGAACCTCTTTATATTTTTCAGTGGGCTGGATCGTATACTGCTCGGTCTTTACTATTTCCTGGAAATCGGGATTATCCATGGCGTAACGGGCCAGAATGGACATATCGCGAACCGTGGTATAGGTGCGGTCGTCATGCTCCCCATGGGTATTGGAGAAATTGGTGCTGTTCATTCCCAGTTCCTTGGCTTTGTCGTTCATCAGTTTCACAAATTCACCGATGCTGCCGCTGACGGCCTCAGCCAAAACGTTGGAAGCGTCGGCGGCGGAGGTAAGCATTGCCCCATAGAGCAGCTGACGGACAGTAAGCGACTCGCCGGGCATTATATTCATTACCGTAACCCCGTCCGGCACCGCGTCCAGAGCCGCCTGAGAGGCGGTGACCTTCTCCTCGAGATTGCATTTTTCAAGAGCAAGGATAGCGGTCATTATCTTGACCGTACTGGCGGGATACACCTTTTCATCGGCATTTTTTTCATACATTACCCTTCCGGTGTTCATATCCATGAAAATCGCGTAGGGCGATGCGGCGGAAAAACCCACAGTTTCTTTATCGGCGGCGGGCGCAGCGGCCTTATCCTCGTCCTCGGGAGCCGCAAAAACAGAAAAAGAGAGGAGAAGGATCCCTATCAGAAAAAACGCCAATTTTTTCACGGTCTTTCGCCTCTCTTTCGTTTAAGCTCATTTTTTATAGTTTTTCAAAGCCTCCAGGGCCATGGACATGGGTGCGTCGCCCTGAGAATCGTATACAATATTTCCATATTTGTCATAGGTAGGATTGCTGACCGCCTCAACGTCAGGAGTTACCCCCTCGTTGAGCCATATACCGTCGGGACGGTAATTTTTAAAGCTGGTCACCTTGAGGATGCCGTCGCTCTCGTCCGGTCCCACTGCGCATACCAACTGTCCCACGCCCTTGCCGTAGGTTTTTTCGCCAACTATGACCGCCCTGCCCCGGGCCTGAAAACAACCGGCAACGATCTCGCTGGCCGAGGCTGTTCCTCCGTCCACCAAAACCGCGAGCGGTATATCGCAGGCGCCGGGAGTCGCGTATTCCTCGTCTCGATTTCCGGCCTTATCCTCCGTGTACATTATCATACCGTCGTCCAAGAACATATCGCAGACCTCCACGGCGGCGTCCATGTCTCCGCCGGGATTGTCTCTAAGGTCAAGGATCACGCCCGGCGTCGAGGCGTCGAGTCCATCTATGATGTCTTTCAGCTTATCCGCAGATTCCCTGGAAAAGCCGCTGTACCGAAGATAGACGTACCCGCCGTCGAGTTCCCTCTGTTCTATGGCGTAAATATCAATTTCTTCCCTTTTCATCTTGAGATTTAGCGCTTCGTCCCCGCGCTTCACAGTAACGATCATTTCGCTTTCGTCCGACGCCTTATCGCCCTTTAAATAGGCTACTGCATCGTCGATCGTCGAACTGTTATAGGTATTTCCGTCAATGGCGGCAAGGACGTCTCCGCTCAGCATTCCAGCGCGGTAGGCGGGGCCTCCGTAATAAACGGTAACTACGACTATACCTCCGCTCTGGGGTTCGGCCACGACCTCTACTCCTATGCCCTTGTAATTGCCGTCGATGGTAGTTTTAAGGGACAGAGTGCTTTTCTCATTATAATATTGCGAATAGGGGTCCTCTATTGTTGCGATCATAGCGTCAATAGCCGCGTCCTCCGCCTTTTCAGCGTCAAACTCGCCTATGTACCTGTTCTCGATTATCCTGCCGACAGTTTCGAGCCGTTTGAAACGTCCGCCCCAAACGCTGATG
>CANQKL010000215.1 GCA_947624455.1 uncultured Clostridia bacterium | reverse complement strand
TACATATCGTCGGTGTTTATCCGGTCGCGGAGCTTGTTCACGGCGGGGCTGCTCAGCTCCTCATAGTCCATGGACAGGGTCTTTTCGCACCGCAGGGCCAGGAGCATATCCCGCAGGTGGCCAGCGCGGGAGTTGTCTATCTGCTGGGCTATCTCGAAAATAAACCGCAGTCCCAGCCGGAGCAGCAGCACCTTGATCACCGTGGGAATTATGGCCGCCAGCCCCGCTCCGGCGATGAGCCGATCCAGCACCCAGGCCCCAAGGAGGGTGTCGATGTAGGGGGTCAGGCTGTCGATGGCCGTCTCCACCGCCATGGCGGGCAGGAGCAGCGGCTCCAGCCGGGCCGAAAGCTTAATTATTCTCCACATTTCCCTCATCTTCGCCGCCCCCTTTCTCCTCGTTATAGTAATGGCTTTGCAGCCGGAACATATTGGCATAGCCGCCGTTAAGCCGCATAAGCTCCTCGTGAGTGCCCACCTCGCAGATCTCGCCCCCGTCCAGGAACACTATCCGGTCGCAGAACCTTGTCCCCGCCAGCCGGTGGGAAATATACAGGGCGGTCTTGCCCTTTGTCAGCTCATGAAACCTGTGGTAAGTCTCGCTCTCGGCGATGGGGTCAAGAGCTGCCGTAGGCTCGTCAAGGATGAGGATGGGCGCGTCCTTGTACAAGGCCCGGGCCATGGTCAGCTTTTGCGTCTCGCCGCCGGAAAGCTCGATTCCCCCGTCGGTTATGGCGCGGGTCAGGGGAACGTCCAGCTTATCCTTAAGCTTGGCAAGATCGGCCTTTTCAAGGCATTCCGCCGCCCGCTCCTTATCCGGAGAGTCCGACATGGCGATGTTCTCCGCCACGGTGTGGGGCAGGACGCACATATCCTGAAATACCGCCGAAATTTTGGCGTACCGCTCCTCGGGCGGGATTTTTGTGGCCTCGGCCCCGCCTATCTTGACGCTGCCCTTTGTGGGAGGGTAAAAGCCGCACATCAGCTTAACGGCGGTGGATTTGCCCGCTCCGTTCACGCCGATTAGGGCGATATGCTCCCCGGGCTTTATGGTAAGATTGAAGTTTTTCAGTACGTCGGTCTTTCCGTCATAGGAAAAGCTCACGTTCTCGAACCTCACCTCGGAGCCGTTGGCGGTCTCGGGGGTCTCTATCTCCGGCTCCTCGTACTCCATGAACTCCCGGAAATAGCCTATGTCCTGCCGCCAGCGTATGAGCATATCCACCCGCCAGGCCAGCTTGTCAACGAAGCCCGAAAAGGCCGCTATTGCCCCGAAATACAGGACAAAATCTCCGGCCTCAAGGCCGCCGCGAGTAAAGCGCCACACCAGGTAAGCGTAGGCCACCCCGTCCCGCAAAGCCCAGAGGGCCGCGTCGCAGAAGTGCTGTTCGATGTAGCCGCTCCGCTGTTTGTTGTAGATCTTCACGTTTCTGTCCGCCAAAACGCGGATTTTGTTCAGGAACATTGTCCTAAGCCCGTAAAGGCGGATGTCCTTGCCGTGCTTGGGTTCGGCGCTCTTTTCGGTCAGGACCCATTTCTGTTTGTTCACCTTGGCCCGCTCGTCACGGTAACGGTCATAGATATTGCTGCCCCGCTTCATCATTAAAAAGGTCACCGCCGAGGCCGCCATCAGGAACACCACGATGAGGGGGTGCAGGGAGCCGATTATCCAGCCGAAGGAGGCGAAGCTCAGGAACGTGGTCATCAGCTGCACCATGTCCCAGCATATCTGGGCAAGGTTGCCGTCCAGCACCACGCCACGGGCCTTCCAGTAGCTGTTTTGGCCCTCCGCGCTTTCCAGCCGGCCATAGCTCTGGCTCATGGATTTGTTCACTATCCGGCGCATATAGCTCATCCGCAGGTCATAGTAGGAGCTGTCCTCCTCAGCCGAGGCCCAGCCGTGGGCGGCGTTGAGCAGTACCAGCCCCAGTGTCAGGGCCGCGAGTATCGGCAGCAGCCGCGCCCACTCCATTGGGGCCGCGGCCAGCTCCACCGCCGCCTTCGGCAAGTATATGCCCACCACGTTCTGGGCGGCGGCGCAGACTCCCTCCAGCATAAGTACGAAAAACAGCATCCGATTGGTGCGGTAAATGTCCTTCACCACATAGGCGATGTTCGACAAGGTGTCCAACGCCCCCTGCTTTTTCTTTTTTTCGACAGTTTTCATGTTTTCACCTCGCTGTCAGGTTATTTTCAAAAGTTATTATAACATTATTTTTAAAAGTTGTCAATATATTTAATAGATTTTGTTTGGTAATTTTTTGAACATATACAAAATATAAACCGCCGGCGGGAAAAGCTCCCGTCAACGGCGCGGATACGGAAATTTGTCGTTAAAAAAGCAAAAAAAGTGAAAGATTTTTCCTCGAAAGGTCTTTACTATTGCGCGAAAATGTTGTAAAATAACCTGTGGATTTTTCCAATACTTAAAAGGAGATGTATATTTGTGAAAAAGATTTTAGCCCTGATGCTGGCCCTCGCTCTCGTGCTGAGCTTTGCGGCCTGCCAGAAAAACACCGACAAGGACGGTCAAAACGACGTGCAAAGCAACGTTCAGACCGACGCACAGGAAGATGAGATCCAATACGCTGTCGAGCCTGAGACTAACGACGAGCTGGTGATCCTTGACGAGGCTCTTGCCCCCGAGGAGTACGGCATAGGCTTCGCCAAGGACAACGAGGCTCTTTGCTACGCCGTTGAGGCCGCTCTTATGGCCCTTAAGAACGACGGCTCCCTGGCCGAGATATCTACCAAGTGGTTCGGCGAGGATAAGGTGATCTTTGAGTCTGACGCCGACGTGGCCCAGGTGGATCAGGCCGCCCTTCCCTCTGAGTTCAAGCTGGGTCTTGACGCCTCCTTCCCTCCCATGGGTTATACCGACGATAACAACAACATCGTGGGCTTCGATATCGACCTGGCCCAGGCAGTTTGCGACTACTATTCCATGAAGCTTGTCTGCGTACCCATCGACTGGAACGCCAAGGATATGGAGCTTTCCACCGGCAACATCGACTGCATTTGGAACGGCCTCACCATTACCGACGAGCGTCTTGAAAACTACTGCATGAGCGCGCCCTACCTTGCCAACCAGCAGGTTATCGTGACCAGAGCCGACAGCGGCATCAACACCCTCGCCGACCTGGCCGGTAAAAAGGTAGCCCTCCAGAGCGATTCCTCTGCCGCCGAGGCTCTTGCGGCCAACGAGG
>CANQKL010000214.1 GCA_947624455.1 uncultured Clostridia bacterium | reverse complement strand
GGCGCCGTAAGCTTTGATGATGTGACCTTTGGCTACAAGTCCTACAAGAGCGTGCTGAAGAACATTGATCTTGACGTTGAAAAGGGCGAAATGATAGGCCTTGTGGGCCACAGCGGCGCCGGTAAGTCAACGATGATAAACCTCCTCATGCGGCTGTATAAGGCCGACGAGGGCGATATAAAGATTGATGGGAACAGTATCGAGGATTACGGCCTTGCCGATTACAAGAACCGTTTGGGCGTGGTGCTTCAAGAGAGCTACCTTTTCAGCGGCAGCATAATCAATAATATCCGTTACGCCCGGCCCGACGCCTCCGACGACGAGTGCATAAGGGCGGCGAAGATAGCCAACGCCCACGAATTTATCCTCGGTCTGCCAGACGGCTATGACACTTATGTGGGGGAAAAGGGCCAACGGCTCAGCGGCGGCGAACGCCAGAGAATATCTATTGCCCGAGCCGTTCTCAGCGACCCCAAGATAATGATACTGGACGAGGCCACGGCCTCGGTGGACACAGAAACGGAGCAGCAGATACAGCAGGCTCTATCCCGGATAATAAAGGGCAGAACCACCTTCGCCATCGCCCACAGGCTTTCCACCCTTAAAAACGCCAACCGCCTTGTCGTTCTGGAGGAGGGGCGCATAGCCGAGATAGGCAGCCACAATGAACTCATGGAGAAGGACGGCATCTACGCTTCGCTGGTGAGAGCGCAGCGCACCATGACCGCTATGTCCGTTGCCATCGACGCCGAGGGCGGCGGAGGCCCGAGAGGGCGTGGAGGCCCCGGCGGGCCGCCGAGGTAAGATTGGAATAAACTAAAACATCTGACAATAGGAGGATCATATCATGTCAAAAATAAAACTCATCACCGACACTGGCAGCGACCTCAAGCCTTCCGTGGCCCAACGCTACGGCATAAGGCTCATACCCTTCACTTACAGCTATGACGGCGAAAATTATCTTCGCAGCTTTGTTGACGAAAGCGTGGACGATTTTTATAAACGCCTTTGGAAGGCCGAGACTCCGCCAAAGACAGCCCAGATCACGCCCAACCAGTTTGGCGACATCTTCCGTGAGGAGGCGGCTAACGGCTATGACGCCATTATCGTCACCACCCTCAGCTCCGCCGCCAGCGGCACCTGCCAGAACGCTCACCTCGCCGCCGCCGAGGTAATGGAGGAGACTGGCTGCGACATACGCATAGTTGACTCCCAGACCTATACCTGCCTTTACGCCCAGCCCGTTATCCACGCCGCCAAAATGGTCGCCGCCGGAGCGGGAGCGGACGAGGTGGAGGACTACCTCAAGCGCGCTACCGAGGACTTTAACGCCGCCTTCGTGGTGGATGACCTTACGCACCTTAAAAAGGGCGGCCGAATCAACGCCGCCACGCTGCTTTTTGCCAATATGCTGGACATCAAGCCCATACTTACCATTGACGGTGGTCTTGTGGTTCAGTCCGACAAGATTCGGGGCGAAAAGCGGGTAAACAAGAAAATAATCGAAATGGCGTCAAGCCGCGTCGGCAGCCTCAACGGCAAGACCGTCATCACCGTCTGCGCCGATGTGAGCGATAAACTGACGGCCCTTAAAGCGGAGCTTAAGGCCCAGTTCCCTGACGTAAATATTCTCGACTGCCGCCTTGGGCCGATAATCGGCACTCACGGCGGCCCCACCCTGTACGGCTTCGCTTACTCCACATCGGGAGAGTTCGACATCAGTGACTACGAGGAAGAGTGATGCCGCTCTTAAAGAAATTTGTTCCAAAAAAATTTTTAAAATGCGGGAACTTTTTTGATATTTTTTCGTCTAATATATGGAATCAAATTTCAGAAAGGATGTTGAATTATGAAAAATATACTTGCGGCTCTTTTAGCGGCTCTGATGACCGCCGTTTCTTGCGGCACCCAGCCGCCTGCGACCGAGCCTGACAGTGAACCAGTTGGCGGGGAGATAGTACAAATGACCGAAACCTTTGCGGATAAGCTCAACGCCCAAATGCCCCAGGACAAAAACTATATGTTTTCGCCTCTGTCGGTGAAAATGGCGCTGGCTCTGGCCGCCAACGGAGCGGAGGGGGAAACAAGGGACGAAATTCTCGCCGCCTGCGATATTGACGACCTCGGCGAGTTCAATCAGTATTCCCGCGAGATGATAGACCGTTACAGTCAAGCTGATATACTCAGCCTTGACATAGCCAATTCCATATGGCTCAACACCGATAATACGGACAGCAAATTCGCTCAGAGCTATAAAGATACCCTTACAAAGTATTACGACGCCGAGGCCGCCGAGGTAAACAACAAAAACGCCGTTTCTACTGTCAATAAGTGGGTCAACGATAAGACAAGGGAAAAAATCCCCGGCATAATCAGCGACAGCGATTTCGCCGCCGCCCTGGTCAACGCCGTGTACTTCAAGGCCCACTGGCAGGATGAGTTCAGCGAATACGCCACAGAGAAGGAGGACTTTACCGAAGCTGACGGTAAAATTGCTCAGGTTGACATGATGCGCCGGACAGATTATATGAACTACTATTCCGACGGACAGACCCAGATCGCCGAGCTGCCTTACCGGAATTACGAAACCCGGGTGGACGAAAAAGGCTATTTAAATGGTCGAACCAGCTATGATGACATAGACGTGAGTATGTATGTGATACTGGGCGACGACAAAAACCCCGAGGAACTTTTGAACAAGGCTGAGTTCAGCAGCGCTTATGTGGCCCTCTCTATGCCCAAGTTTAAGACTGAGTTCGACATTACTCTCAACGACGCCCTCAAGGCCCTTGGAATAAACCGTGCCTTTGATAAAAATTCCGCCCAGTTCAGGCCGATGTTTACGGGCGGCGACTTTATGATAGACGAGGTGCTACACAAGACCTATATAAACGTGGACGAGGAGGGTACCGAGGCCGCCGCCGTGACTGCGGTAATGATGGCTGGCACCGGTATCCGCAATCTGCCCGAGCCCGTGGAGCTGAAGCTGGATCGCCCCTTCACCTACGTTATCCGCGACAATATCAGCGGCGAGATACTGTTCATGGGCCGGTTCGCCTATGCAAAGTAAAACCGTAATATTACATTAGGAAAGGGGGAATAGACAAACGATTCCCCCAGACTACTGACAAACCCTATGCACGATGGGAAAAGCTCGAAAGGGAACTCCCTTTCGATAAAAAACATAAAATCTCGGGGCGTGTACCCGAGATTTTATACTATAATC
>CANQKL010000213.1 GCA_947624455.1 uncultured Clostridia bacterium | reverse complement strand
CCACAAACAACTTCGTTGTTTGTGGGGCGTTGGCACATAAAACTCGCAAAAGGTTGTTAGTGAGCCAAAGCCGCAGCAAGGGCCGCTTTAGGCCCGAAGCAGGCGACGCGAACGTGACCTTTTGCGAAGAAGGAGGAGCAAGCCTTCGCGCGACGACATTTTTCGCAAGAAAAAGCGTCGGAGCAAAGACAGGCTTTGCTCCGACGCTGACGAGCGGTGATTTTCGTTCGTAGTTCAAGGGCATAGAAAAAAAGAAAAACCGTCTTTTTCTTGTAAAAAGGCGGTTTTTCCACATCTATTCACAAATTTGATTTTATTGCCGTGTTTATCAACACATAAATTTGGCTTACTTAATGACTTCCAGCCCTTGAACGGTCTGCGCCATTTTTTTACAGCCCCTTTTTTTGTTACTTTATCATGGAAGCCACTTCGTCAGCGAAGTTCTCTTCCTTCTTATCTATGCCCTCGCCCTTTTCAAGACGGATGAAGTCCACTATCTCGATGGCTGTGCCAAGGGCCTTGGCAGTCTCGTTGGTGTACTGGGTAACGCTCTTGTCGGGATCCTTGACGAAGGGCTGCTCAACAAGGCAAAGCTCTTTATAACGCTTGTTGAGACGGCCAGTTACCATTTTTTCGGCAATAGCCTCGGGCTTGCCCTCGTTCATGGCCTGGGCCTTGAAAATCTCGGTCTCCTTGGCGATAACGTCGGCGGGAACGTCGGCGATCTTCGTATACTCGGGGTAGGAAGCGGCGACCTGCATGGCGATGTCCTTGGCGTAGATCTTAAAGGCCTCGCTCTCGGCAACCGCGGCGTCGCCCACGTTAAACTTTACCAGCACGCCAATGCGGCCCTCGCCGTGGATATAGCCCACGAGAGTACCCTCGAAGCGGCCAAAGCGGCGGATATTCATGTTCTCGCCAATGGTGGCTATCTTCTCCTTCAACGCCAGCTCCACGGTCTGCTCGGGGTTGGCGGCGTAAGGAGCGGCCATGAGCGCCTCGATGTCGGCGGGATCGTCGGCGATGATCTGTTTGGCGATATTGCGGACGAAGGTCCGGAACTCGGCGTTCTTGCCGACGAAGTCAGTCTCGCTGTTTACCTCGACCACAGCGCCAACATTCCCTTCGATGACAACATCCACAATGCCCTCGGCGGCTACTCGGCCGGACTTCTTCTCAGCCTTGGCAAGGCCCTTTTCCCGAAGATAGTCGATGGCCTTGTCCATATCGCCGTCGCACTCAACGAGAGCCTTTTTGCAGTCCATCATGCCGCAGCCGGTTTTCTCTCTCAATTCCTTAACGTCCTGAACGGTGAAATTCATTTTATATTCCTCCAATATTTATTATATTGAACTTAAACGCGGAAAAGCCTAGGCCTGACGCCGGCCTTCGCGTTACAGAGTTATGTCGATCTCTTCGTTCTCCTCAGCCGCCGCGGCGCCTACGCTGCCTTCCTTGCCCTCCATAACGGCGTTGGCAATGGTGGAGGCAACCAGCTTTACGGCGCGGATAGCGTCGTCGTTGCCAGGAATAACGTAATCCACATCGTCGGGATCGCAGTTGGTGTCAACAATGGCCACGATGGGGATGTGGAGCTTCTTAGCCTCGGAAATAGCGATCCTCTCCTTGCGGGGATCAACAATGAAAATGGCCGCGGGAAGCTTCTTCATGTTCTTGATGCCGCCCAGGTACTTCTCCAGCTTATCCATCTCGCCACGCAGGCCGATGACCTCCTTCTTGGGCAGAAGGTCAAAGGTGCCGTCCTCCTCCATCTTGTGGAGCTGGGACAGACGCTTTATTCTCTGCTCGATGGTCTTGAAGTTGGTGAGCATACCGCCAAGCCAGCGGGCGTCCACATAGTGCATACCTACCCGCTGAGCCTCCTCGCGGATAGTCTCCTGAGCCTGCTTCTTTGTACCCACAAAGAGCAGTTCGCCGCCGTCGGCAGCCACCTGACGGACAAAGGCATAAGCCTCCTCGATCTTCTTCACTGTCTTTTGCAGATCAATGATATAGATGCCGTTGCGCTCGGTGAAGATGTACTCCGCCATCTTGGGGTTCCATCTGCGGGTCTGGTGGCCGAAGTGAACGCCGGCCTCCAGCAGCTGCTTCATAGAAATTACTGACATGATTAAAACACCTCCAATTATTTCAGTTTTCCGCCGAGGACCATGTCGAATCCATGGCGGCCTCCACCACCGTCCACGCCGGGCCAACCGCTGGAAAACCCTTCCGCGCGGCACAGGGCCATGGCTCAGATGGTGTGTGTAGTTACAGAGCTTTCCTCTGTGCCGAAATATTATATCACAGCCATTTAGAAAAATCAAGTGTTTTTTGAAAAAATTTTTCCCGCCCCTCCCCGCGCGGCTGGCAAAAATTTAAATTTTGTATTTACAAACGGCGAAAACTGTGATATACTTATTATGTATATCTCTGCACAGAGGGGGGCGTCAAATGGCGCGCAAGACCACGGACATAATAATTTCCGGCTACTACGGCCTGGGCAACAGCGGGGACGAGGCCCTGCTAAAAAGCATTGTGGACGATTTGCGCCGCCACGACCCGGACATCCGCATCACCGCCTTGTCCGGCGACGCTCGGCACACAAGGGAGACTTACGGCATAGACACCGTGGACAGATTTTCCCCCTTCGGAGTGCTTCGGGCCATGAGCCGGGCGCGGCTGCTCATCAGCGGCGGCGGCAGCCTGATCCAGGACGCCACAAGCACCAAAAGCCTGCTGTACTATCTGGCCATTATAGCGGCGGCTAAGCTGATGGGGCTGAAGGTCATGCTCTACGCCAACGGCATGGGCCCCATTTCCGACAAGAACGTTAAAAAGGTCACCCGAGTTCTGAACAAAGTTGATCTCATAACCCTGAGGGAAAACATATCCATGGCAGAAATAGAACGCTGCAAGATCACCCGCCCCAGGGTGGAGGTCACGGCTGACCCGGCCTATCTGCTGGAGCCCTGCCAGCCGGATCGTGCGGCGGAGCTTTTGCGGCTGTTCGGCGGGGGAACGCGCCCGGTGGCGATCTCTGTCCGCCAGTGGAAGAACGCCGCCGCCGACTTTGAGACTCAGTTAGCCCGGGCGGCGGATATGCTGGCGGAAAAGGGGTACACCCCCTTGTTATTCCCCATGCAGCTCTCTCGGGATCTGCCGATATCCCAAAAAATAATGGCAAAAATGGCCCACCCCGCCGGTCTGGTTGACCGGGAGATAACCGTGTCG
>CANQKL010000212.1 GCA_947624455.1 uncultured Clostridia bacterium | reverse complement strand
TTACTCATCACCTGAGTATATTTTATCACACATAATGAAAAAAGTCCAGCTTATGCTGAACCTTTTTCGACAGTCTGAGGCGCGGGGGAGCCGTAAGCTCCCCCGCGCCTTTTTTGCGCTTTTGCCGCGCAACCGTAACTTATGTATGTGACCTGGATTCTGTATGAACACCAACCCAGGGGATTTTTAAGGGGAACCGCAGTTCCCCTTAAACGCCCTGAGGGGTCCGGGGGCACGTCGTCGCAAGCTTGGTATCGCTTGTTTCGATTTGGAAAATCGAAACGTGGCTCACCTCGCTGCTCCTCCTTTTCCCCACAAAATCGGCTCCGCCGTTTTGTGGGGTACCCCTTTTGGTACTTTTGCCGCGCAAAAGTACACAGAAATAAAAGTTATTGCGACAAACAACGCCGAAGGCGTTTACGAAGTTTTGGAAATATGATAAATTGTGTTGTTGCGACTAACGTTTGATTAGCGGGAGCGCTTATGCTCCCAGCATACTCAGCACCATAGAGCCTAAAAACATCAATCCCGGCGCGAGACTGAGCGAAAACAGCGCGATAAGCACCACGCAGCTCTTATCGAAGCGGCCTATGCGCAGCTGATCCCGAAGAAAAAAGACAGCCGTTCCCAGGCCAAAGCCGCTGGATGGGGGCAAAATGAACAGCCAATAGAGCAGCAGCTCCACCAAATACCGTCTGCCTCCCTGAGCCAAGGCTTCCCTGAAGCCCGCCCAGCGAAAAACATAGGCCCCCAGCGCGGCCGCGCCGACTATGTTTATGACGGCGACAGCCCACATTATCCCCTTCGTCGCCCTCATGGCGCGGTCGGCTCTGACCAGCTTAGTCTCGTTGAAATTTTCATCCCTGTTTTCGTCCATTTTTACCCTCCTCTTCGCCGTCGCCGAGTCTCCGGCTTTATTTTTCGTCCATGATTTTTGCTGCCCGATTTCGGGCAAGGTTGAACTCCCGCCAGTCGCCGTCCCCGGAAAACCGCAGAAAATAGCGTTCCGCCTCGGCCTGGCAGTCGTAGCCCTCCAAGTATTTTGGCGCGCCGTCCCGCACCTTGGCCAACTGGGGCGCGGCGTCGGCGGAAAGGGACATGGCGTAGCTCAGGTCATGTCGCTGTCCGCTCATGTACATATCCACCTGACTTTTTGCCACAAAATAATCCACCGGCACAAGGTTGAGCAGCACATAGTACGCCAGCCCAAGCCCCAGATACGCCAGCCTCGGGTTGAACACCGGCTTAAAAACATACGCCGCCGTGGCCGCAAGACCCAAAGCCTCGAAAATCAAAAACCCAAGGACAAAAAACCTCAGCCGGGTCAGCCCATCGGAGCCGCAGTACAGCAGCATCCGGTAAAAGGAGGAGGCCAGCAGCACCGCCGTAACGGCGCAGAGATAGGCGCACAGCCCCTTCGCAAGCCGATAGTTTCCGCTTCCGTCCCTCCGCCGGACGGCGAACAGTATCAAAAGCAGATTTACCCCCGACAGGCCCAAAAGCTCGAAAAAGCCCCGCCGCGCATAGTCCGTGTAGCTCAGTCCGTAGGGCAGCTCCGCCCCGCAGAACAGGTACTTGAACTGTATCACGCAGAACACGGTGTAGACCGCCAGGATGGCGCAGAGAATTATATCCACTATCAGCAGGTCGGCTGTTTCTTCGGTCTTTGGCCTGGATGAACGGTCGGGGCCGTCCAAGACGGCGCAGAGGAAGCCAAAGAGGTACAAGGCCCCGAAAACGCTGAGAATCAGCCGAAAAAGGGTCGCCAGGCTCACGGCGCGGATCAGGTTGCCCGCAAGCTCCCACATCTCCTGGGAAAACACCAGGTCCGCATGGGCCAGCATAGCCAGCAAAACCAGCGCCGCCGGACAGGCAATGGCAAGGGCTGTAAGCACCCGCCGGGCCGTGGCGGAATTTCCGCCGGACAGCTCCGCCATCCAGCGAAAGGGCAGCGTAAGGTATGAAAAGGGGCGGAATATTCCCCTGAAACAGTCCGCCGCAAAGCCCCAGTCCTCGGAGCGCGGATCCAGACCGGAATAGGCCGCCGAGTACAGCAGCGCCGAAACTAATACGTTCCAGGGACGCCAAACGGGGCAGTCGTTTATCACCGAGCCTAAGAACAGCAGCAGCACAGGTATCAGGAACCACCGGCCGCTTTTGGGCGCGGTAGTCCAAATAAATCCCGCCTGGGCCAGCACAAACAGCAAACTCCCCAGCGGCCCCCGCCCGGCCAGAAAGAACCAGCTCACCCCTGTTACAAGGACATAGACCAGCAGCCGCCGCCAAAATTCCTCATAGGCGGGCGTGTTTTCGGTTTTTAATTCCGTTTCCATAATCACATCTCCTCTTTTTAGTGGGCGATCCCGCCGCGTGTGCAAATATCCAGCGTCGGCAAAAGGCCCCTGTGATACTGTCAGTATAGCACAGAAAGAGAAGAATGTCAATATTTTTTTATTGTTTTTCGATAATTATTTTATTTCTACAATGGTCACGCCCGTCTCGCCCTCGCCGTACCTCCCCAGGCGGAAGCTCCTGACGTGGGGGTGATGGCGCAGCAGCTCGTGTATGGCGGAGCGCAAGGCTCCGGTGCCCTTGCCGTGGATTATGCTGACAGTCTCGAGGCGGGCCATGGCGGCCTGGTCAAGGTACTTGTCGGCGGCCATTATAGCCTCGTCCGCCAGTTGACCGCGAAGGTCTATCTCGCTCCTGACCGCCTCAACAGAGCCGCTGCTGCCGGGGTGGTACTGGGCCGTGCGCTTCTTTTGGGCGGCCTTGGCCTCCCGCAGGGCGGTGACGTTGGCGGTTATTTTCAGTATGCCCATCTGTATCTGGACGTTGCCGTTCTTGTCCGGCAGGGAAAGGAGGGTGCCGTTCTGGTTCATTGTGGTGACCTCCACCTCCATGCCCTTTTTCAGCTTTTTGGGATCTATGGAGCCGCCCTTTGCGCTGAACACGTCCTCGCTGAGGGCCTCCTCCATTTTGCCCATCCCCTGACGGAGACGGCGGCGGCTCTCCTCGGCGGATTTGAGGTCGGCTTCCCGGGCGTTTTTCACCAAGGCCTGCATCTCATGAACGATAGAGTCGGCCTCCTTCTTGGCCTGCTCGTAAATGCGCCTGGCGTCCCGGCGGGCGTCGGAAAGTATCTTTTCCTTCTGCTTTTGCGCGGGCAGGCGCTGGCGCGGCGCCTGCCCGCGCTCTCGGCGCTGGCGCTGGCGGCGGTGCGCCTCCTGCCGGCGGGGCGGCGCATCAACAACAGCCTGACGCAGATGCGGTGCAGC
>CANQKL010000211.1 GCA_947624455.1 uncultured Clostridia bacterium | reverse complement strand
CGTCTACCAAAAGCATTTTAAGGGCGGAAAACAGAGTCAATCCCTGATAATGCCCAGCGTAAAGGCCGACAGGCAGGTAGAGCAGTATAGAGACCAGATACAGCAGCCCTGTCCTTTTAATTGAATTTTTCAGTTTCCCGAAATCTCGCGAACGGTCGAAAACATACTCCGGCAGCACAAAAAAACCCGTAACCATAAGGAAAAACGGCACCGCGACCCTCGCCGCGGCCCGCGTCAGGATAAAGTCGGCAAAAGGACTTATTCCGGCCAATGGGGACGTGTGTATCGCGACCACCAAAAGGGCCGCCGCCAGCCGGAAACGGTCAAGCGCTCCGTACTGCCTGTTCATCTGCTCACCGCCAGTTCTATAGCCTTTGTCACCACATCTTCAAAGCTCAGTCCCGCCTCCCTCATCATAGACGGAAAACGGCTGTGGGGCGTAAAGCCGGGGATCGTGTTAACCTCATTGAAAACCAGTTTCCCCTCCGGTGTCATGAACTGATCCACTCTTGCCAGCACCCGGCAGCCCATGATCCTGTAAATCTTTTTTGCGTTTTCCTGTATTTCAAGGAGCTTTTCGGCTGACACACGGGCGGGAAGATGTATTTCCGAGGTTTTTAGGCTGTACTTTTCCTCATAATCGAAGAAACCTCCGGAAATTTCGATCTCGTCAGGTATGCCGGTGATCAGTTCGCCGTTGCCCATAACGGCGCAGCCCACCTCAAAGCCGGGGATCTCTTCCTCGATTATAGCGGCGTCGTCATACTTGAAGGCCAATTTCAGCGCCCTGCGCAGCGCCGTTCGTTCAGTTACTCTCGTAATGCCGAAGGACGATCCGGCGCGCAGGGGCTTTACGAACAAAGGCAGGCCCAGCTTCCTCACTTCGTCGGTCAGCTCCGGCGAGGACAAAGCTACTGAACGCGGAACTCTTATCCCCGCCTGAGCCGCCAATCTATGGGCCCGATCCTTGTCCATACACAGGGCCGAAGCCAAAACCCCGCAGCCAGCCAGGGGTATACCGGCCAGCTCGGCTAAAGCCTGAACAGTGCCGTCCTCCCCGTTTTTGCCATGCAGCACAGGAAAAATAACGTCTATCGGTATCGTCTTTAACTGAGGAAAAGTATATACGACCCTTTTTCCAGGGTCCAGCGACAGCGCGGCAGGCACGGCCGACTCCTGCCAGGCGTCGTTCAATATCTTCTCGGCGGGGCCGTCATAATGATACCAGCCCCCGTCGCGGGTGATCCCCAGCGTTACCGGATTAAACCTATCCCTGTCCATATGGCTCAGCACCCCGTAAGCCGAGGTGAGAGACACCTCGTATTCCGGAGAACGTCCGCCAAAAATTACCGCCACATTCATCATATTGCTCACTCCTCTTTCGTTCGCAGGCATATAAAACCCCGCTGTGATAACATTGTACCACAGCAGGGCCATGAATATATGCGGTTTTTCAAACGGATTTCTTACGATTTTCTTACATCAACGGCAGAACCACGTTGAAGGTCACTGTTTCATCAACGCTTTCGGCCCAGATGCGTCCGCCGTGCAACTCCACTATCTGGCGGGCGATAGCGAGGCCAAGGCCCGTACCGCCGGTGGCGGTGCTTCTGGCGGAATCGGCCCTAAAGAACTGGTCAAAAATACGTTCCAGCTTATCGGCGGATATGGTGCGACCGCGATTGCGTATTTTTAGCTCCGCCTTGCCGTTCATGCTTTTAAGGGAAACAAAGATCGCCGTATCAGGATAACTGTAACTCACGGCATTGCGGATAAGGTTATCGATTACCCGCTCCATTTTATCCGAGTCACAAATATCGGCTCGAACTCGGACATTATTTGCTCGAGCATCAGCGAGAAATTTATCTCCTCCGGCTCAAGCTCGATGTTTGACAGACTGAACCTGGTGATGTCAAAGAACTCATTTATCAGGTTTTCCAGCCGCTGCGCCTTTTCGGCGGCAATGCCGGTGTACTTGGCTCTCAGCTCCGGTGATAGGTCAGTTTCGTCCCGTAGCAGGCTGAGATAGCCGATTACGCTGGTCAGCGGAGTTTTCAAGTCGTGGGCCAGGTAAACAATAAGGTCGTTCTTACGCTGCTCCGACTCCCGGGCGGCGGCGGCGTTTCGGGCCGACTCCTCCCGAAGGAGGTTCATCCTATCCTGAACATTTCTGAGGGAGTCGGGCAGCTTGATAGGCGCGCCGTCAGTCCTGGTCAACTGTTCAGAGGCGGAAACTATTTCGTCAATATACCTGTATGGGCGCATGATAAAAATAAAAGTTATCACGACCCAGCACAGGGCCAGGGCTACCAGATAAATTATGGGAAGATGTCTTTGCAGCAGACTAAGGAAATTATACAATGGATCGTCATTGTACCAAATAAACCTGGAACACAAAAAATAGGCCGCCGCGGCAACGCCAGCCAACACAAAGGGCGCCGCCGTCATGGCGGCTATGTACTGAAGAGCCGCCCTGAGCCTCAAGGCGGAGCTTCGGTCCCTATTCTTCGACAGTGTAACCAACTCCCCAAACGGTTTTTATAAATTTAGGTCTGCGGGGACTCTCGTGCATTTTTTCACGCAGCCTGGCAATATGAGCCATGACAGTGTTGTTGCTGTCGAGGTATTTTTCTTTCCACACCGCCTCAAACAGCTCCTCCGAGGGTACCACCTTGCCCCTGCGGCTGCAAAGATACCAGAGTATGCCGAACTCTATGGGCGTTAAAGCCAGCTCCTCGCCGTAAAGCGTACAGCGATGGCTGTCGCCGTTTATGTAAAGGCCGCCCCGGTCATATTCGTTGACAGGCTCCGCCGCTCCTCGGTTATAGCGGGTGTAGCGGCGCAGCTGGGTCTTTACTCTCGCGACCACCTCTAAGGGGTTGAAAGGCTTGGTGATATAGTCGTCGGCTCCGATAGTCAGGCCGGTTATCTTATCCATATCCTCTACCCGGGCGGTAAGCATTATGACGGGGAAAACATACTCCTCCCTTATCCTGCGGCAGAGATCAAAGCCTGTCCCATCTGGGAGCATGACGTCAAGCAGCGCAAGATCCACCCTTTCATCCGCCAAAATATCCAGCGCCCGGGAAGCGCAGTCCGCTTTCAGCACCCGGTAGTTTTCGTTTTTTAGATACAGCTCCACCAGGTCGGCTATCTCTTTTTCATCGTCAACCACCAGCACAGTCTCAGCCATAATAATCTCCATTCCTTTTATTTGTCCCGCGCCAGCAGCCATTCGAGGCAGGCCCGATATTTTTTCGCCGCTTGGACTCTAAGAGCCAAGCGTCAGTCCCCCGGCGCGTAAAACCC
>CANQKL010000210.1 GCA_947624455.1 uncultured Clostridia bacterium | reverse complement strand
CCGCCGTGGCTCCCAAAAAAGTTCCCAGCGTCCAGCCCAAATACGGCAGAGATATGAGTCCCGCCATATACGGAGAGTTGGGAGCCTTTTCCCGCTGGTAGGCCACGGCAAAAATCTCGTCCGTTATGCCATAGGACACCAACAGCCTTTCCGCCGTGGACATTTTAGGATCGACCCGCTGAGACAAAGACAGGCTCATAAGCATATAGCGGAGATTTATGACAAAAGTTGTGACGGCTATCTGCAAATATGCCGCTCCGTCAATTATGAGCTGCGTTCCCGCCAACTGACCGGCGCTGGTGAGATTAGTCATTGATATCAACACGACGCTCAACGGATCCAGCCCGCCGCCCGAGGCCATAATGCCGTATGCAAAGGATACCGAAAGGTAACCCAGGGCGATCGGTATACCGCCAATAACGCCCTCTTTAAAATCAGAAAATTTCATAGGAATAATCTCCATTTCGTCGCCCTGCGTACTCAAAAATAGTTAATGAAAATCTCTCTTACCGCAGGGCAAGGGATATTTTATCACAACCAAAAAAATTTTGCAAGATTATATTGCAAATTTTTACCGGTTATGTTAAAGTAATAAAAAAGGAGATGAAGCTATGATAAAACAAATTGACGATATGTTTTTTTTTGGAAGGAAAGGATTTCAGCTACGTTATGCGGGTGAGCCGAGAGGGTTACTTACTGCACGACTATTTTGGCAAAAAAATAGCTCCCGTTACTTACGAAGAGGATGAACGGGGCTGGTGGTGCGTCCAGACCCAGGGGGCGGACGGAGCCTGTCTTGACGAGCTGCGCCAGGAATACCCCTGCTACGGGCATACCGACCTGCGCCGTCCAGCCCTCAGCTGCGGCCCGGCGGGGCTGGTACTGAAATACGCTGGCCATAAAATTTTTGCCGGTAAGCCGAAACTTTCCGGCCTTCCCTCCGCCCTTGGGGACGGAGCCGAGACTCTCGCCGTCACCCTGCGCGACGACGACGCAAAAGTGAGCGTTGACCTTAACTACACTGTTTACGACGACTACGGCGTACTCTGCCGCAGCGCCGTGATAACCAACGAGGGAGATGAAAAAGTCACCCTTGACCGAGCATACTCCGCCTCGCTGGAGCTGCCCCGCTGCGACCTAAGCGAAATACATCTCCACGGCTCATGGGGCCGAGAGCGGCACATCGCCGAAAACTCTCTCGTCCCCGGCGTTATTGATATTTCCAATGCCAGAGGTGGCAGCGGACATCAGATAAACCCCTTCGTCATAGTTAAAGATCCCGCCGCCACCGAGGATCAGGGCTTTTGCCTCGGAATAATGCCGGTCTACAGCGGCAACCATTCCACAGAGATCGAAGTCGATCAACGGGGCCGCACAAGAATCAACTCAGGCATAGCTCCGTTTATGTTTGAAAAAACGCTGGGGCCGAGAGAAAGCTTCACCGCACCAGAGTGCCTTTTAGCAGCGGCCGACGGCCTTGGCGAGCTGTCCCGCTCCTTCCACGACTTTATCCGCGACCGCGTTTGCCGCGGCAAATTCGCCCACGCCCCACGGCCCATCCTGATCAACAACTGGGAAGCCACATACATGGACTTCGACGAGGATAAGCTCCTATCCATCGCAAAGCTTGCCTCTGAGCTGGGTATAGAGCTTTTTGTTCTGGACGATGGTTGGTTCGGCAAACGCGACAATGACCGTTGCAGCCTGGGCGACTGGGTCGTAAACCTGAAAAAGTTGCCCTCGGGCATCGGAGGTCTGGCAGATAAAATAAACAAAATGGGACTCAAATTCGGTCTTTGGTTTGAACCGGAAATGGTCAGTTCTGACAGCGATCTGTATAGGGCGCATCCCGACTGGGCTATCCACTCTGAAATTCGTTCTCCGGGACTGGGCCGGTCACAATTAGTGCTTGATCTGACTCGCAGGGAAGTACAGGACCATGTGATAAACGCGGTCAACTCCGTTCTTGACAGCGCTAACATAGAATATGTAAAGTGGGATATGAACAGGTATATTACCGATATGCCTCGAAAAGGCTTCAATTACGAGTACACCCTGGGTTACTACCGGGTCATGGGGGCTATCGTCGAATCCCATCCCAACGTTCTCTTTGAGGGATGCAGCGCCGGAGGCGGACGATTTGACGCGGGCGTTCTCTGCTATATGCCTCAAATATGGACCAGCGACGACACTGACCCCATGGAGCGCGTATATATACAGTACGGCACCTCTATGGCTTATCCCCCCTCCACCATGGGCAGTCACGTGACCGACGGGCCAAACCAGTATACTCATCGCCCTGTGTCAATGAAAACTCGGGGAGACGTGGCGCTCAGCGGCAATTTCGGGTATGAGCTGGATATAACCAAGCTGCCCGAAAGCGACCTTGAGGCCATAAAGGCCCAGACCGCCCTGTGCCGCGAGCTAAGAGAGACAGTGGAATACGGAGACTTTTATCGGCTGTCCGATCCCTTTAAAAACAATGTCGGCGGCTGGATGAGCGTAAGCAAAGACAAAGCCAAGGCTTATGTGACCTTTACAAAGATGCTCTTTAAGCCCAACAGTTGGTACGCCCACATCCGGCTGAAGGGACTGGATCCGGCGGCCAGGTATACCGACAAATTCACCAGAAAGACCTATATGGGCGATATGCTCATGAACCGCGGGATCCTTTTAAACTTCCCCCACGGCGATTTTGTGACAAATACAATGTGGCTGGTCAGGAAATGATGCCCTCATAAACTCTCCGAATTGCAATAAGGGAGTCAAGACCACCGGTTGAACGAGGCTTATTTCCACTCCTAAAGGCGCCAACTAAACAATCCCGGGACGCGTACCCGGGATTGTTTACTATAAGACGTTCGACAAGATTTTATGAGCAATCTTACTCGTGATACGGTCATTTAACTTTACGCCGCCAAGTTAGTACACATAAAGCACAGGCTCGGCCACGTTATCTTTGCCGGTCTCATAGCGAGTAATATAAATCTTATTCCCCACCATAGACAGTTGAGCCACATCGGGGTCGGTGCAGGTGTAAACGGAACGGCCGAAGCAATCCATAACCTTTGCCCGCGGACTGCCAGGTTCGCTCATGTCGAAGTAAACCACCACATGGTAGTCCCCGTTGGTCTCCATGCGGGTAGGCTCTTCATCGCCAAAGGGGCCGCCGTATCCCGTACAATACAGTCCCATGTCCGTGTCCGTGCCAAGAGTCGGCTCGTGCAAGCGATAATCGTAGCCGCCGTTCCGATAGTACACGCCTCTCCTGCACACGGCGTAAAGGGGCTCGTACTTGAAAGCGTCGTCGCTTTCGGTGT
>CANQKL010000209.1 GCA_947624455.1 uncultured Clostridia bacterium | reverse complement strand
GGCTCATCACCGAGGGGAACCAATACGACGAGGTCATAGCCATTGGCCCTCTCGTTATGATGAAGTTTGTCTGCGCCGTAACGAAAAAGTACAATGTAAAGACAATGGTTTCAATGAATCCCATCATGATTGACGGCACGGGTATGTGCGGCGGCTGTCGGCTTACCGTGGGCGGCGAAACAAAGTTCGCCTGTGTGGACGGCCCCGACTTCGACGGCCATCTTGTCGACTTCGACGAGGCCATGAGCCGCGGCGCAATGTATCGGGACTTTGAGCAGAAGGCCCGTGAGGAAGGCTGCAATTTACTGAACAAGGAGGTCGAGTAACATGGCCCAGCGCAATATGAGCAACGAAAAATGTCCCATGCCATCTCAGGATCCCAAGGTCAGGGCGCATAACTTTGACGAGGTGGCCACAGGCTACACCTACGACATGGCCGTTGGCGAAGCCCGCCGCTGCCTTAATTGCAAAAATAAGCCCTGCGTCAGCGCCTGTCCCGTGGCTATCGACATTCCCGCCTTTATCGAGCGTGTGGCCAACGAGGACATGGAGGGCGCGTTCGAGATAATAAGCCAGAGCAGCGCCCTGCCCGCCGTATGCGGCCGCGTTTGCCCACAGGAAAACCAGTGCGAGGGCAAATGCGTCCGGGGCATCAAGGGCGAGAGCGTTGGCATAGGCCGTCTCGAGCGGTTCGTGGCCGACTGGCACAGGGAGCATAGCAATGAAACTCCCTCCATTCCCCAGCCCAACGGTCACAAGGTGGCGATAATAGGCGCCGGCCCCAGCGGTCTTACCGCCGCGGGCGACTTGGCGAAGATGGGCTATAAGGTCACAATTTACGAGGCTCTGCACACCGCCGGCGGAGTGCTGGTATATGGGATCCCCGAATTCCGGCTGCCCAAGGCCATAGTTCAGAAGGAAATAGATAACCTCAAGGCCATCGGCGTGGATATCGAAACCAATATGGTGATCGGCAAGGTCTTGACCGTTGACGAGCTGTTTGAAATGGGCAATGAAGCCGTATTTATCGGCAGCGGCGCGGGTCTGCCCCGATTCATGAACATACCCGGCGAAAGCCTGAAGGGAGTATACAGCGCCAACGAATATCTCACCAGAGTAAATCTTATGAAGGCCTACCGTCCCGACAGCAAGACTCCTATCAAAAAGAGCAGTAAGGTTGCGGTAGTCGGCGGCGGCAACGTCGCAATGGACGCCGCCCGCAGCGCCATGCGCCTTGGAGCTGACACCGTGTACATCGTATACCGCCGCGGCATGGAGGAGCTTCCCGCCCGTAAGGAGGAAGTCGAACACGCCATGGAGGAGGGCATAATTTTTAAAACCCTTAACAACCCCGTGGAGATCTTAGGCGACGAGAACGGCTTCGTGCGCGGCATCCGCTGCATCGAAATGGAACTTGGCGAACCGGACGCCAGCGGCCGCCGCCGCCCGGTGGAAAAGCCCGGCAGCGAGTTTGAGCTGGAGGTAGATACCGTCGTCATGTCCATTGGCACAAGCCCCAATCCTCTCATTCGTAGCACAACGCCAGGCCTTGATACCAACCGTCACGGCTGTATCATAACCGACGGAGAGGACGGTCTGACCTCTCGGGAGGGCGTGTACGCAGGCGGCGACGCGGTCACCGGCGCGGCCACAGTTATCCTCGCCATGGGTGCGGGCAAAAAAGCCGCCAAGGCCATAGACGAATATATTAAGAGCAAAAATAAATAAATCGGAGGCTTGTCTATGTCAACTGAGGATATGAAGGATTGTGTATACAACGAGGACGGCACAGTGCTGTACAGCGTACCAAAGAACGTTGTTGGCGAGGTGGAGGTACCCGAGGGGGTGACAGAGCTGGGCGACGACGCCTTTCGCGGCTGCGCCCAGCTTACCAAGGTAACTCTGCCCGAGGGTCTTGTCCGGGTCGGCGTTCTCAGCTTCGAGGGCTGCCGCAGCCTTAAAACTGTCAAGCTTCCCAAAACCGTAAGGTTCATTGGCGAATTTGCCTTTAAGGGCTGTTCCTTTTTGAAAAATATAGAGCTGCCCCGGCGGCTTAGATTTCTGGGTCAAGGCGCATTTGAGGGCTGCATTTCCCTGGAAAGCATCGCAATTCCCGGCACTGTGGACGCGGTCTCCCCTTGGTGCTTCTACGGCTGTGTCGCCCTGCGCCATGTGGAACTCAGGGAAGGCGTCAAAGTCATAGGCGACCATGCGTTCCGTCAGTGTCCAAGCATAAGAAATATCGTTCTTCCTGAAAGTCTCAAGTTCATTGGGGGCTGGAGCTTCTGCGAGTGCGACGGCCTCCAGGAAATCATTATTCCCGAAAACGTAGAGATGATAGGCTCTTGTCCCTTCGCTTTTGCCAAAAACCTCAAGAGTATTGTGGTCGATAGCGACAACTCTCACTTTGTAAGCGTGAACGGAGCGCTGTATGTCAAGGATCTGCACCGTCTCATCTGCTGTCCTATCGGTTACGAGGGTATTTTTAACGTTCCGTCCGACGTAAAGCACATAGGCAGCGGAGCTTTTCTCAACTGCATCGGCATAACCGAAATTCACTTTCCCGATGGTTTGGAGTCAGTGGGCAATTACGCCTTTGACGGCTGCCGCAGCCTTAAAGAAATAAAGCTCCCCGCGTCCGCAACAGATATTGGCGAGAGGGCTTTTCAGGAAGAACAGTAAAGCCCATACAAAGACATGGCCGCCCGTTGGGCGGCCACAGAGCGCTGACAAAGGTCAGCGCTCTCGCTGGGGCAACCCAAACGGTTTCCCCAGCGGCTGCCCCTTCCGCATCGGGCGCTTTCGCTTACGAAATATCATTTTTATCATGATAAAAATGATATTTCTACCCCGATTATAGTATAAAATCTCGGGTACACGCCCCGAGATTTTATACTTTTTACCGAAAGGGAGTTCCCTTTCGATCTTTTCCCATCGTGCATATGGTTTGTCAGTAGTCTGCGGCCACCCGTTGGGCGGCCATTTCTATTACATTGTCATCAGTTGGGGAGAACCACAACCGTGCTGGCGATAAAGCTGCCATTAGAATAAGTACCTACCGCCATAACGCGAAGGCCCGCGTCAAGGTCAGTGGCGCTTATTCTTTCGCCTGTGGTTCCGTCAATTATCGAGGTGGAAACCGAAGCGCCGTCCATTGCAAGGAATACCTGTTCTGTTGCGCCATCGGCGTTCTCAACCGTCATATATCCGTAACTCAAATTGTAGTCCAGTATCAGCCCCTGGGCCTGATGGTTGGACGCCTCAGACGAAGCTATGACGCGCACGATGCTGCTGCCCTCAAGCCCCAGCTCCACAGTCGAA
>CANQKL010000208.1 GCA_947624455.1 uncultured Clostridia bacterium | reverse complement strand
CACCTTTATCTGGTTATAGTAGGCGGCCAGAGCGCCCGCGAAGGTGGTGGAGGTGTCGCCGTGAACCAACACCAGATCCGGCCTTTCCGTCCGAAAGACCTCTTCCAGTCCGGTAAGGGCCCGGGTGGTGATCCCGGCCAGGGTCTGCCTATCCTGCATTATATCCAGGTCGAAATCCGCCTTGAGACGGAACAGATCCATGACCATATCCAACATTTGGCGGTGCTGAGCCGTGACGCAGACCTTGCAGTCTATCTCCGGCCGACGGCGCAGCTCATATACCAGCGGAGCCATTTTGATGGCTTCGGGCCTTGTACCGAACACTGTAAAAATTTTCAGCATTTCTTTGTCTCGCCGAGGGTCTAACGGCCCTGGGCGTCTCCTTTCCGATCGTTATCTTCCTTGGGCGGCTCCTCGCTCCGATCGTCGCCGCTCAGCATCTTTGGGATGAGAGTCATAAACAGGGCGAAGGCTATTAGAACTATGAGTATGGCCAGCGGGCTTACCGCTCCGGTCCAGATAAGACCCACGGCAATAAGGCAGAGAACCAAGCACATAGCGTAGATGGCAACGACCGCCTGCTTCTGGCTGAGGCCCGCGTCCACCAGTCTGTGATGGAGGTGTCCCCGGTCGGGACTCATGATAGGCCGGTGATTTTTAGCCCGGCGAAGCATGGCAAAGGCTGTGTCGAACAGCGGCATACCGAGTATCAGGAAGGGCGCCGCAATGCTGATCACCGCATAGCCCTTAAACAGGCCCTGTATGGACAGGGTAGACAGCATAAATCCCAAGAACAGCGAACCCGTGTCGCCCATAAAGATTTTGGCGGGGTTGAAGTTGTAGGGCAAAAAGCCGAAGCAGGCTCCCGTCAGGGCCGCGGTGGCAAAAGCGATGTCGGGTTCCCCCACCAGCAGCGCTATGCACAGCATGGTCAGGGACGAAATGGACGAAACGCCGCAGGCCAGCCCGTCAAGGCCGTCCAACAGGTTGATGGCGTTGGTAACGCCCACTATCCAAAGTATCGTCAGCGGAATAGAGAAGTATTTCAGGTCAAGATAGCCGTAGGCGTCGATAAATTTGGGTACGGCTATGATGTCGATTTTAACTCCGCTCAACACCGGAAACAGGGCCGCCACTATCTGGACAACCAGCTTGAGCTTGGCGCTTAGGGCGTAAATATCGTCAAAGATACCCATGACAATGATGATCATGCTGCCTATAAGTATCCCTCTGAATGGGCGGTCAATGGGTACAAAGATCAAAGCCGCCACCAAAAAACCGGCAAAGATCGCCAACCCGCCCAAAAGCGCAGTCGGCTTTTTGTGCATACGGCGGTTGTCCTTCGGCACATCCACCGCTCCGATCCTGAAAGCCAGCTTTTTTACCGGCGGCGTCAGGAGAAAGGACACCGCGAAGGCGGTAATGAACGTAAACAAAATAGTCGTATTCATGTTGTGCATGGCCCGTCAGCCCTTTCCGTGGTAAAATTCTTGTGATATTTTTCATCGGTTTCGCCGCGCGGCGGGATTGGCTTAAGGCAATACCGCACAGAGATTGTGCCCAGATTGCGCCGCAGATTTTTGACGAAATTACGAAAACGACGCCGGAATACTGTCGTATTTCAAGGAGTTTTCGTAAGAAACGTCGGAAAAGATGCAAGCAAGATGGGTACTAAGCTCCTTTGCGGTCTTTGTGCGGTATTGCCTTAAATCACGAAGCCCACCTTTTTCTGAACCTTGGCCAAGGTGCGGCCGGCAATGCGCCGGGCCGTGTCCGCGCCGGCTTTGTACACGCTCTCCAGATAGTCCTTGTTCTTCATGAGGTCGGCGTATTTTTCCTGGATGGGGCGCAGACACTCGGCTGTGGCCTCGCCCACGGCGGCCTTGAAGTCGCCGTAGCCCTTGCCCGCGAATTCAGCAACCGCTTCGTCAACGGATTTGCCCGTTGCCACCGAGTAGATGGTCAGAAGGTTGTTTACGCCGTCCTTGCCCTCACGGTAGGCGACCTCGGCCTCGGAGTCGGCGACAGCCCGCTTTATCTTCCTGACTATTACCTCTGGCGGGTCGAGGATGTAGATGCAGCCGTTGGGATTGGGGTCGCTCTTGCTCATTTTCGAGGTGGGATCCTGTAGCCCCATTATGTTGGAGCCCGCGCTGGGCGGGGCGATATAAGGCTCGGGTATGGTGAACACATCTCCGTAAATGCCGTTGAAGCGTTGGGCGATGTCCCTTGTAAGCTCAATGTGCTGCTTCTGATCCTTGCCGACGGGAACCATATCCGCCTGATAGAGGAGGATATCCGCGGCCATCAGCACCGGATAGTCAAAAAGGCCGGCGTTGATGTTGTCGGCGTGCTTCTGGCTCTTGTCCTTGAACTGGGTCATGCGGCTCAGCTCGCCCATCTGGGTGTAGCAGTTGAGTATCCAGGCCAGCTCGGCGTGGGCCGACACCTGGCTCTGTATAAAGAACACGTTCTTTTCAGGCTCAAGACCGGCGGCGATGTACTGCGCCAGCAGGGACAGAGTCCTGGCCCGGAGCTTGGCCGGTTCCTGACGGAGGGTTATGGTGTGCATATTGGCAATCATGTACACGCAGCTGTACTCGTCCTGGAGCTTCACCCAGTTTTTGAGGGCGCCCATATAGTTGCCCAGGGTCAGACTGTCGCCCGAGGGCTGGATGCCCGAAAGAATCACTTTCTTGTCACCTATCATTTCTATCACCTGTCATAATTTTTGATAACGTCGGCCAAAATATTTATCCCCTTGACGATATTTTCATCGGAGGAATTGGAATAGTTCAGCCGGAATTCGGAATATTTCCTGCTAAGATCAATCATGCAGCTGCTGCCGGGGACAAAGGCCACCTTTTTTTCCACGCCGCGGTTAAACAGCTCCTGAGAGTCAAAGCGTTCAGGCAGGGTACACCACAGGAAGATGCCCCCCTCGGGCCGAGTATAGCCGCAGTAGTCGGGGAAGCTCTTATCCATCGCGTCCAGCATGACGGCGCACTTGTGGCCGTAAAGCTCCCGGCTCCTCTGGATATGCTCGTCGATATCGTAATTTGTCACAAACTCATAGGCTATCATCTGATTCAGCACAGGGGTGTGAACGTCAACTATCTGTTTGATGACGCCCATTTTCTCTAAAATATCCTCCCGTGCGCTGGTAAAGCCCACTCTGAGGCCCGGAGAAAGTATCTTACTGAAGCTGCCGGCGTAGATCACCCGGCCATTTTCGTCCATGCTCTTTATCGTGGGAACCTCCTCGCCCCGGTAGCGGAGTTCGCCGTAGGGATTGTCCTCGAGGATGAAGAAATCGTACCTGTCCGCCATATCCAGC
>CANQKL010000207.1 GCA_947624455.1 uncultured Clostridia bacterium | reverse complement strand
ATTTTATCGTAACGGTGGGAAAATTACCAGACTGGAGATAAAGGGTCACGCCGGTTATGCGGAGGAGGGCTATGATATAGTCTGCTCCGCGGTGAGCACGGCTCTTTGGATGGCCATGAAGGGTATCGAGGAGCAGGAGCTGGCCGGGATAACCTATGAGGAAGAGGACGGGTACGTTAATTGCTTCCTCTCGGCCGACCGCAAAAAAGAGGCTGACGCTATACTTAAAAGTCTGGAAATAACCGTATACGAGCTGGCAAAGCAGTTTAAAAAGAACATCTTCATAGTGGAAAATGAGGATGACAACTAAAAATCAACCAAAGGTTGAGAGGAGTGAAAATAATGTTCGCACTTAATATTCAGCTTTTCGCCCATAAAAAGGGTGTTGGTTCTACTAAGAACGGACGCGACAGCGAGTCCAAGCGTCTTGGCGCGAAGCGTGCCGACGGACAGGCGGTGCTTGCCGGTAATATCCTCGTTCGCCAGAGGGGTACTAAGATCCATCCCGGCGTAAACGTTGGCATCGGCAGCGACGACACTCTCTATGCTCTTATCGACGGTAAGGTAAAGTTCGAGCGCAAGGGTAGAGACAAGAAGCAGGTAAGCGTATACTAATCAAAGGCGGCTGCGGCCGCCTTTTTTGCAGAATCAATCGTTAAAGGAGCGACAAAATGAATAAGGATCTGACACAGGGAAAGCCCGACGGCGTGCTGTGGGGCTTTGCCTTGCCTATGCTGCTCAGCGTGGCCTTTCAGCAGGTGTACAGTATTGCCGACAGCATCATAGTAGGTAAATTCGTCAGCGGGGACGCCTTGGCGGCGGTGAGCGCCTCATATCCAATAACTATGATTTTCATGTCCGTGGCCACCGGCCTCAGCGCCGGAGCGGGCGTTGTCATTTCCCGTCAGTTCGGCGGGGGAGAGAATGAAAAGGTCAAGACCTCATCGTTCACAGCGGTGGTATCCGCCGTCACAGCCGGTATTATAATGACAATCATAGGCCTTCTGCTCTCGGCTCCCGCGCTTAAACTGTTGAAAACCGATGCCGGAATAATGGCCGATTCGGTGTTGTACCTGAATATTTATTGCGTCGGATTGGTGTTCCTGATGCTGTACAACATTTGTAACGGCGTTTTCACCGCTCTCGGCGACAGCCTGACGCCCCTGGCACTGCTGATCTTTTCTTCTTTGCTCAACATAAACCTCGACCTGATTTTCGTCATTACCTTTCACTGGGGCGTAGGCGGCGCGGCCTGGGCCACGCTCATCGCTCAGGGACTCAGCTCGGTCATTTCAATGATCCTGCTGGTAATAAGGTTGCGCAAGATAGAGAGCGGCCCCATGCCGGTGAGGTTTTCCGTCAATGCTCTGGGGCATATCCTAAAGATCGGGGTGCCAAGCATATTGCAGTCCAGCTTTGTGTCTGTGGGAAATCTGTTCATTCAGGCTCGGGTAAACAGCTTTGGAGTGGACGTTATCGCCGGGTACGGCGCGGCGATAAAGCTCAACACCTTCGCTGTCACCTGCTTTACTACCGTAAGCAACGCCGTGTCCTCCTTTACCGCTCAAAACATGGGCGCAAAGCACGTGGAACGGGTGGAACAGGGGCTAAAGGCGGGCATAAGGATGATGATTGTTATCGCCCTGCCCTTTACTATCCTGTTGACGGTTTTCGGAAGACCAATGATGGGCCTCTTTACCAAGGTAAGCGACGCCGCCATAGTGGAGATTGGCCGGAGGATGCTGCTGATAATCGCGCCTTTTTATGTCTTTGTGGGAACTAAGATCGTTACAGACGGCATCCTGCGGGGCAGCGGAGCGATTTACGCCTTCACAACCTCGACCTTTGTGGATCTTATACTGAGGGTGGTGTTGTGCTACATATTTTCTATTTTCTGGGACGAAACAGGGATCTGGATGGCTTGGCCCGTGGGGTGGATAATTTCCACTGGCGTATCCTTCGCTTTTTATAAAATGGGGCGATGGAAAAACTATTAAGGCAATGGGGCGCGGGCAGATTATCGGCCTGGAAGGACGGTTCGTCGCTCCGCTGTACAGTCCCAATATAGCACAAATGCCATAGAAATGAGCGATAATATGAATAAAAGAATTATATCTCTGTTTTTAGCGCTTATATGCGCAATCTCCCTCTGCGCCTGCGAGGAGTTTATCAATGACATAGGCTCGGACGACCCTGTTGGGGGCGACGGTCTGGAAGTCACTTTCCTTGACGTTGGTCAAGCGGATTGCGCCCTGCTCATCTGCGGCGGCAATACGCTGCTCATTGACGGCGGAAATTCCAAAGACTCGTCTCTGGTATATTCCTTCCTGCGAGAAAAAGGAGTAAAAAAGCTGGATTACATAATCGCCACCCATCCTCACGAGGATCATGTGGGCGGTATATCCGGCGCTCTCAGCTATGTCCGAGATGTGGGTACGGTCTACTCGCCTGTGGCGGACGATAGCAATTATTATTTTAAGCGCATGGTGCGGGAACTGGAGAATATGGACGTTAAAATAACTGTTCCCTCCGTAGGGGACGGCTTCGACCTGGGAGAGGCGAGAGCGACCTTTCTCGGCCCTTGTGAACTTATGGAAGACATGAACCAGAACTCTCTGGTATGCAAGGTGGAGTACGGGGATATATCATTCCTGTTCACCGGCGATGCGGAAAAGGCGGCCGAGCAAATGATGCTGGAGGCGGGGGAGGATCTTTCAGCTACGGTGCTGAAGGTGGGACACCACGGCAGCTACAGCTCCTCCTGCTATGAATTTCTGCGGGCGGTCGATCCGTCATACGCGGTGATATCGTGCGAACGCAACAACGACTACGGTCATCCAAATGATAAGCTGCTGTCCCGGCTAAGGGACGCGGACGCGGCTATCTGCCGTACCGACAGAAACGGCGATATAGTGTTTAAAACTGACGGGACAGTGCTTACGGTCACGGCGGAAAAGGGCGAGATCGGCGGTGATAACGTGAACGCCGCCGAAGCCGTCGGAGGCGAAGCTTCCGGTCAAGATCAGCCCATGTACATAGGCAATGTTTCCAGCAAGAAGTATCACAGGCCAACCTGTAGCGGTCTGCCGTCGGAAAAGAACACCGTATATTTTTACAGCCTGGAGGAGGCCGTAGGCGCGGGATTTAGCCCCTGCGGTATGTGCAAGCCATAATAAAAAGCCCGCAAAGCGGGCCTTTTAGTTTACTGTGATAACAAATAGAAAAATTGGACCAAAGTCAATAAAGTGGACAGAAAAATGAGAAAAAATTAATTAACACAGAATAAGCGTTCACGCTCATTAGGCGACAAATCGTCATTATGAGAGTGAGGACGAACAGAATTGTAGAAGCCTTCT
>CANQKL010000206.1 GCA_947624455.1 uncultured Clostridia bacterium | reverse complement strand
TCCCGTCGGCAAGGAAATGCTTCTGGGCATCACCAAGGCCGCGTTGGCAACGGATTCCTTCCTGTCAGCTGCGTCCTTCCAGGAGACAACCCGCGTTCTCACCGACGCGGCGATCAAGGGCAAGGTCGATCCTCTTATCGGCCTCAAGGAAAACGTTATCATCGGTAAGCTGATTCCCGCCGGTACTGGCGTACCCATGTACAGGGACGTTGAGATCGACGTGGATGAGGTTATTGAGCCGGTTGTCCCCGATATACCCGAGGGAGACGACGAGGTTATCTATGAGGACGAGTCGGCGGGTGAGGCGTTCAGCGAGTTTGACGGCCTCAGCGACCTGGACTATGCCGGTGAGGACGAAGCCGCCCTCGAGGGAGGAAGTCCCGATAACGACGAGCCAAAGCTTGAAAATAGCGACTTGGACTTTGACGGTATCTTCCACGAGGATGACGAGGATAAAAAAGAATAAGCGATAGCACGAGGGGCTGCGACAAAACGGTTGTTGATCGTTTTGGCCGCAGCTCTTCTTAATATTTTAAAAATTTTTAATAAAACTACTTGACAAATAATATTATATGACATATAATATTATTTGAAAAATAGATATAAGAGGAGGATGGTGTTATGGCCTTTCAGTTGGGAACCGAGCTGCTGGACGCCTGTGTGCTTGGGGTACTGATGCGCGGCGACACCTACGGTTATTCCCTTACTCAGGAAATGACCCGCACTGTGGAAATTTCCGAGTCCACCCTATATCCGGTGCTTCAAAGGCTGAAAAAAAGCGGCTGTCTCACGACTTATGACTGCCCGGTCTCCGGGCGGAACCGCCGCTATTATTCCATAACGGATCTGGGCAGGGAACGGTATGTGAAATTTCGGACTCAGTGGACTGAGTTCAAAGAAGCCATAGATCATTTGTTAGGAGGGATAGACGATGAAAAATAATCTCAGCGGCCCTGAATTCCTTGCCGCGCTGGAAAAACGGCTGCGTCTGCTGCCCGAGGAGGAACGGCGGGAGGCTCTGGCCTACTACGCCGAATTTCTGGAAGAGGGCAGTCCCGAGGAACTGGACAGCGTGGAGGAAACTGCCCGCCAGATACTTGACCAGTGCGCCGTTACAGCCTTGGAAAAGGTCGAAAAAAAGGAGAAAAAGGGCGGCATTAAGACGCTGTGGATTGTGCTGCTGGCTGTTTTTGCCGCTCCGGTCGCGCTGCCGCTGGCAATCGCTTTGGGCGTTATGATTTTGATGACAGTTGTAGTTGCCGCCGCAATCGTGTTCGCCGTCGGCATTACCGGCGTGGCTTTGGCCCTGGGCGGCCTGTGGACGGCGGTCCTGAGCTTTACTGTCATAGCGGTCAGTCCGGTAAATATGCTCATGGCCCTTGGTTTGGGTTTGGGCCTTGTCGGGATCGGTCTGTTAATACTTATCGGTATGTTTTACATCTGCCGGGGCGTGGTATGGCTGATCTCCAAGCTCTTAGGAGGGTTTTTGAAAAGGGGTGGCAAAAATGCGTAAGGCGACAAAAATACTGCTCATAACGAGCCTTTGCCTTATAGCGGCGGGAGTTCTGCTCTGCTGTGCGTCGCTGGCTATGGGCTACAGCGGAGGCTTTGGCATAACGGGAGATTTCAAATATAGGGAGCTTAATGACGCGCCCTCTATGGAAAAACTGGAGCTGGAGCCATTTACGGGTATCGAGATTAGCGTCGTGGCCTGCGATGTTGAGCTTGCGGTAGGGGATAAGTACGCTTTGGAATATGAAGGACTGACCGCCGCTCCGGATTTCAGCGTAGGCAGCGACGGTGTGCTGAGGTTTACAACCGCCGCCGATAAAGAAAACTATATCCTGCTCCTGAACGGTCTGAGTCTTTCCTTGGGGAACGCATACGGTGAATTTGGAACTGTGAGGATATATTGCCCCGCCAACGCAGCTTTTAACGGCGTGAGCATTGACGGCAGTGTTGGAGATGTGGACATAGTGGGCGTTAGCTGCGGCGATCTCACTGTGAGGGCCGACAGCGGAGATATTAATATTCAGGGGCTGACCGCAGGAACCGCCACTGTTGAAAGCGCCGCCGGGAATGTAAAGGCGGACAGCCTGAACGTGGACGGGTTTACGTTGGACAGCGAATATGGCGATATTGACATAGTAGGACTGAACGCCGGGACGGTAACGATCGGCAGCGATTACGGCGATACGGAGATAAGGGATTTTACCGTTACGGGAAAGGCCGACATTACGTCGGACTACGGCGATGTAAAGCTTTCTCTTAGGGACGGCGGCGAGGGTTACGGATTGGATCTCCGAACGGACTTTGGCGATGTAAAAGTAAATGGTAAAAACTATGGCAGCTCCTCCACGGGGATGTACGCTCCCGCCGGTATACCCATCCGAGTTTACACAGCGTATGGAGACATAGAGGCAGAGTAAAAAGGGGCTGTAAAAAATGGCGCAGACCGTTCAAGGGCTGGAAACTTTAATTTAAGCCAAATTTATGTGGTGTTAAATCCGACGATAAATCAAGTTTGTGAATTGATGTGGAAAAACCGCCTTTTTACAAGAAAAAGACGGTTTTTCTTTTCATTTTATGCCCTTGAACTACGAACGAAAATCACCACTCGGCGTACCTGTGTACGCCGTCGGGAGGGCTTTCTCGGCGGCAGGCTTCGCCTGTCGCCTGCGAGAGCTGATTTTCGTTTGTTCTGCACGATTTTTTTGAACAGCCCCCGTGCCTCCAGATTACATGGTGAGTTTTTACATAATTCAATTTTCGCCCATTCGCCGCGCCCACTCGGGGCCTCCGGCGTCGCAGCCGTGCTGAGAATATGCGCTGAGTTCGCCATACTTTTGAAGCACCCTTATGACGCTGTCAAAAAAGCGTCTGTTAATACTGTAATACACGGCTTTGCCACGGTTGCGGGTTTTTATCATGTTGGCCTTGATCATAAGGGACAGGTGGTAATAGGCGTTGGTGCCGGAGAATTTTAGCTCCTGCTCCACGTCCTTTATTGACACCTCTCCTCGGGCCAGGATAAGATTCAGGATATCTATGCGGTTCTTTTCAGCTATCGCTGTGCCAAACACTTCCAACTGTGGCGTCTGCGTCCGCTGGCGCATGGACGCCTGCCAGTCGGCATAGTCCTGTCCCAGCAGCACCAGAGCGGCGTCATTTCCTATATCCATGGCCCTTACGCAGTTCTTGGCATAGGTGCAGAATGAGACATATATCTTTTCTCTGCGGGATAGGTCGAAGGACCAACCCGCATCCGCCATATCCCGGCTGAAGGCCGCCGGATCGAAGGCGTTCCTCAGCTCGTCGGCGGTGCGGAGAGAATAGGGGACAGGCGAGATGCGGGCTTTAGCCATAAGTTCACAGACGAGAGTTTCCAGTACCC
>CANQKL010000205.1 GCA_947624455.1 uncultured Clostridia bacterium | reverse complement strand
TCTACGCTTCCGCCCCCGTCAACGGCGTATTCGGCAAGGTTTGGGAGATATTCAAGTACACCCTTAGCAGCGATTACTCTACCGTAACGGGCAACGAGCAGATAACCGAGAACTCCGTCAAGGACAACGCCCGTCCCTATGTTGCCCAAGGCAGCGCCGAGGGCGATCTGCGCCTGACCTGGTTCAACGGCGATTACTACTACTGGATCCACAGCAATCAAAACGGCGGCCTCGGCTATCCCGTTCAGATGATGACCATAACCGATATGGAGCCTCTCAGCGTTGACAACTCTCTTGACGAGGGCGACGGCAGCGTAAGCTCTATGCTTAACGAAACCGAGCTGACAGCGGCTCCCGCTTCCGACAGCTTCACCATCTCTTTGAACCTGCTTCAGAACGACATGGCCGACGAGGGTACTCTCCTTAAAAGCGGAAATCTGAAGATCGAGCTTGAGAAGCAGACCGTGGACGACACTTACAGCTATGCCGCCGTGGCTCCCAAGATCACCGTCGGTGAAAAGACCGAAAAGAGCCAGAACCTCTTTAGCGATTCCGCCTGGTACTTCAATTTGGGCGGAACTGGCGGCTCCAAGGGTCAGTCCCCCCTGGGCTGGATCAACTACGTTGTTACCTATGACGCCCAGGCCCGTGAGCTTGTTACCTATGTGAACGGCCTTATCGACGCCACTGTCCAGGGCGTTGACGTAACTCTTGACGATACCGTTACCGCCAATGGGCTTTTGGCCGCCGCGGCGGATGTACGCACCGCTAATGTTGCCCTCACTCAGGCCGAGGTACGCGCCGAGGCTGAAAAATTTGACGAGGCGGCGGCTCAGGCCGAGGCTGACAAGATATTTGACAACTTCGACTACGATATGCTCAATATACCCACCAAGACCGTTACCGACCTCATCCTTCCCTCCAAGACTAACGGTGGCGAAAATATCTCCTGGACCAGCAATAATGAGGCTGTCATCGCCAATAACGGCGCGGTCACCCGCGACGCTCAGACCCATGAGGTAGAGCTTACCGCCGCCTTCGGCGAAAAGACCAAAAAGTTCACCGTTACCGTACCCGCCAAGGTCGATGTAATGGCTGAAAACATTGTGGTTCATTACAACTTCGACGACGTTAAGGACAGCATAGTTCCCGATCTTTCCGCCAACGGCTACAACGCCGAGGTTAAGGGTACGGCCGCCAAGTTCGATAACGGCAAGCTTGACCTTACCGCAAACACCGCCGATGGCTGGGATACCAACGGTTATCTGAACGTTCCCTTCGACTTTATGAAGGATGTACGCAGCTACTCTGTTGTAGAGCAGATTTCCGGCGGCGCTGACAGAAATGATCCCAGACTTTACGACTTCGGCAAGAATACCGCCAACAGCGTATTCACCAGACTTAACACAGTTGGTGGAAACAATCAGTATCAGGCCGGTCTGAAGTACAACAACGAAAACACCCAGATGGTTGCCGGCGGCCCCATACTCACCGGCGAGTACTGGCTGGTTACCACTTACAGCGCCGCCACCGGTGAGACAAAAATCTATACAGTCAGCGCCGACGGCCTCAATACCGTCGCTGAGGGTAACAATGTTGTTCACGAGCCTTATGAGATATCCGGCTCCACTGACCGCAACTACATCGGCCGCACCCAGTGGTCCACAGACACCGGCCAGAGGGGCAACAATCAGGACTTCAACGGCACTATCGACAACTTCATGTTCTTCAACACCGCCCTCAACACGGATGAGATCACGGCGATAACCCAGGTAAAGACTGAAGTCGAGGCCAAGTCCTCGCTGAGGATCGCCGACAATGCCGACGGCACCGTAAGCTTGGGTCTCAGCTTCACAGCTGTATATACCGGCGACGGCGAGGTAACGGAAGCTGGCTTTGAATATGCCGTAAACGAAAAGGCCGAGGACGGAAGCTACACTAAGGCTGGCGCGGCTCAGGAGGTCAAGTTTGACGCCCTCGAAAACGGCAGCTTTACCATGGGCATAGCCCAGATATCCGACGCTAACTGCGCCCGAACCTACACCGCCCGTCCCTATGTTGTCGTAGGCGGAGTAAAGATTTATGGCGAAACTGTCGAAGCCACCCTTTACGGCGCGCTTGCTGACAGCATAATGAACGCCACCGGCGCCTCGATAAGCCCCGCCCGTCTCATAGCCGTCAACAGAGTTATAAGCTTTGTAAAGGCTAACCGCGGCGAGGATTCCGAGACTAAGTTCCCCGGCCTTGCCGAGGCGACCGCCAAGCTGTACGACGCCGAGGGCAATTTGAACAGCAAGGCTGTGGCTTTGGGCATCACAGACGATGGCTCCGCCCTTCAGTTGGCTGAGAGCCTGGGGCTTGAATCCGTTGATATAGAGTTTGTGGACACTGAGATAGACGAGACTGCGCCAGTTGATAAGGCTAAGTTCGACTATGACTTCGTTCCGGAGCTTTGATCGCGAAAAGGAGGAATAATTGTGAAGAAATTTGTTTATCCCGAGATAGAACTTTGTGACCTTTCTCCCGTCAGGAACATAATGGACGATATTACTCTCAGCGGCGAGACTCATCCCGCCGGTGAAAAGGTAGTTCAGGATCCCGCCAAGGACGAGGCTGAATGGTAAGATAGCGAAACAGAGGCCGCCGCATTTGCGGCGGCCTTTGCAATTTAAAAGAAAGAGTGACATCAATGAATCAGCATGATTTTTTTACTGGCGGCGAGTTCTTTGCCTATGAATATTTCGGAGCCCATATAAACGGCGGAAATGTGACCTTTCGGCTGTGGGCGCCGGGAGTGAGGGGAGTCGCTCTGATGGGCGACTTCAATGGGTGGATACCGGAGCCCATGGCCGAGGACGGAAAAACCGGCATTTACGAAAAGACCGTTCCCGCTTCGGCCGGTCAGTACTATAAATATAGGCTGTACCTTCACGGCGGAAGGGAGGTAGACCACTGCGATCCTTACGGCTTCGGCGGCGACCTGCGGCCGGAGTGGGCCAGCCGGATAACGGATATGAGCTACGACTGGAGCGATGGGGCCTTTATGCGGAGCAGGGATAAGGGATATGACCGGCCTGTCAGCATTTACGAGGTACATCTGGGTTCCTGGCTTAAAAATCCCGAGGACGGGGAAAATGGCTGGTATACCTATGAGGATATCGCGCCAAAGCTCATCGACTATGTCAGGGACATGGGCTACACTCATATAGAGCTGATGCCCCTTGGCGAACACCCCTTTGACGGAAGCTGGGGCTATCAGCAGACCGGCTATTTCTGCCCCACATCCCGCTACGGCAACGCCGCGGGGCTAAAAAAATTCATCGACCTCTGCCATGGGGCCGGAATTTACGTGATAACCGACTTTGTACCCGTCCACTTTGCCGTAAACGACTACGGTCTGGCC
>CANQKL010000204.1 GCA_947624455.1 uncultured Clostridia bacterium | reverse complement strand
GAGGAGTATGGCCGTCCGTTCTTCAGTATTAATTACAAGAGTTGAATACAGCACTCCGGCTTCGCCAACGGCCTGGTAGGAACCGGGAACTGTTTCGCCCTCGTCGTTAACAGTGTCGTCTCCGCCCACGGTTATACCGTCTTTGTCACAGATAAAGCCAATGCCAAAAGCGTAAAGACTGGGTTTTATCACAGCGGTTATCACGCCTCCGTCACGGGTAACGGTCATAAGCTTTCCACGAAGGTCGCCGTCTATCTCCCCTGTGTAGAAACCGCCAGCGGCAATGATTTTGTTTGCGCTGTCTACTCGGGCTTGATTCTTTTCAAAATCAGCGTTATAGCCGCTGGCGTCGATATCCTCAAGCAAAAGGGCGTATAGAGAAGCTCCGTCAGCGTTGGCATAGCCCAACCTGTCGGCATAATCTCCGTCGCTTCCCTTGCCCCACACCTGGATCCCGTAAACGCGGTTACTGTCCGCGGGAAGAATTCCTATAGCGGCTTTGCCGTCATGGAGCTGACCTTGAGAAAGCGCCGTCTCACTGTCATTTATCCAACTGTAATCTTCCATATGCCAGGCGCTGATTATAAAGCTGGAAGAAAGAGGCGCAAGCTCTCCAAAATCCACATCGTAATACATATACAGCTCACCGTCTTTTACGGCTTCGTCTCCCGACGCGCCCGCAAGTTCCGGCCCGGTTATCACGCACTGAAAGTTTCTGTCCTCGTCCGGACGCGCTTGAGAAAGGTTGTATATCCGATTGGGTCCGATATCGCCGTCATATATTCTAAAGTCGTCCACAAAGCCGTAAAAGCTGTGGGTATTGTCAGAGCTGTCCACGTAATGCGTCTGACCGATGAAATTGTTTTTGCCCTTTAAGTCGTCAAGCGTCAGCGCCGTATTCATCGAGTTGACCTCCCGCCCGTTTTCGTACAAAATGATTTTCCTCGTCTCGCCTTCGTCCCTGAATACCACCGCTACGTGCTTCCAAGCTCCAAGAACGGCATAGGCGCCGTTGGCATAAGTTTTCGGCACATTTTTTTCAAGATTTTGGTACTCTACCTGCGAGGTACTGCCGCCCGTGTCAACTATGTACGACAAATAGTGGGTCAAATCGTCGTCGCCGATGGCAAAAAGGCCGCGCCACCAGCCGTAGGCTGTGGAATTCATAAAGGCGGCGATGGTAAACTCGGTCTGCCCCTCATTAAAAATATCCTCCTGCAACCTGAGACTGCCGCCGTTAAGGAGCAGCTTGTTATTGTATACAGCGGCCCCCTCTCCGGCCTGGAGCCTTTCGCCGGTGGCCACATCCAAGACCGTACCCTTTTGTTCGTCGCTGTCCTCGGAGCTAAAGGTGTAATGGTGTATAAGGCTGACTATCTGGGGAAGATTTCCCTCATCGACCTTTGTCACTCTCCACCGCTGGTTATCGGCCCTTATATAAGGGTAAAGCTGTACCTCCGCGCCGATGCCAACGCCAGGATTAAGCACGTCCAAAGCCTTATGGCTGGCGGTCAAGGGGACTATCTTATACATCCCGTCGATTTCAGAAGGCAAAATAGCAAATTTCTGGCTGAGGCTGTCGGCCCAGTCTCCGAGAGTAAGTCTTGTGCCGTCACCCAAGCCATTCGCCTGAAGATATTTACCGCTTTCCAAATTTTTTATGGAGTACTGTTCGCCGCCAAGGTGACTCACTTCCCAAATAATGCTGTTGTCGTCAGCATCATAGTTTGCCTGAATAACCCTATCGCCGCTGATTCCCAGGGCATGACCGTAGGAAAGGGTAAATACATATTTACCATCCTCGATCACATTATCCGTGGTCATGACCGCATCGTTATCCGCCTTTTCCCGGGTGTAGAGCAATGTGCCGAAGCCCGGCTGATCGTGCTGAGCGGCATGAGCGCCGGGATAAGGGCCGCCCTCTGGCCCCATCTGCTCCATAAGCGCCTTAACATAGGGCATTTCCTTACCCATGCGCCCTACATAGTGATTGTATATCATCGCCCAAATAGGCCGCCGTTCACCAGTAGCGCCGGACAGGTACGGATGCTCCTCCCGGTTTCGCCATTCCGGGCCGGTCATTCGAGTATACTGGAAATAGGGTACTTCCTGGCCTATGTGCTGCTTCGCAAAATACTCCGCAGCGTACATGAAGCGATTGTCCGCCCAACTGTAAAGATCGTCTCCTTGATTCCAAGCCATTTCACAGACGCTCGCCATCAGACCTATGCCGAGCTGAGTGTGGCCCTGATCGCGGCCCGACTCCTGCCACTGGCCTAAAATCTCCCCGTTTTCATCTTCAAACAGGTAGGGTACGACGTTATATATGGAACCGCAGCCGCCGCCGTATTTGAAATACCATATGCCCTTGTCGTAGATATCCCGATCATCGCAGAATATGCCTATCGCCACAGTCGCGGCCATATTGCAGAGATCCCAGTTCGCCCAATAACTGCTGATAAAGGCGTCATTGTGATCTCTGCCGTACTCGTTTGAAAAAAGGAACCGTTCGCAGAGGGGATAGTAAAATTTTTCCAAAAGTACATTTTTCATTCTTTCAAGCTCAAAGTCCTCGCGCTCGCGCACAAGCTCCGAGGCCGCGGCCATCTGATAGCCGTATATGCCCGAGGCAAGGTAGCGGTCGGCGTTGCCCCCAACCGAATTTATAGATCCGCTCCAGGCGTTGAGTATTTTCACCGCCTCGGCGCCATGCGCCTCACTGCCGGTGACCCTCCACACAAGGGCGCACTGGTACGCCCTTTCCAGGTCTATGTAAAACTGCGCGTAGTTTTGACCGGCTCCGCCCCGCAATATATCCGTAAGGGGGCGGGGATTCCAGCCAGCGTTTACATAATCTGTACGCATAAGGTTGTCATAGCTTTCCTTCCAGGGACTCTCTCCCGCGCTCACCTTTTCCGCCGCGCGGTCAAGGTCTGCCTCGGTAGCAAGAATCCCAGGGTGAACAAAACCGGCGGCTTCTTCCGCAAAGACCGGCAAGGAAAAAATAATGAGCGTCACCGCCGTAAGAACCAGTATCTTTTTCATAAACAGCCGTCCTCCTGATAGTCATAATGTACTGTATCATATATGGTTTATTATATAACAAAACACGTATGACAATCAAGGGCGGCAGATATAAATATTCCATTATAAAATGCTATCCGCGCCAAAAAATCAGGCTTTCAGCTTACAACTAACGACGGGCTTTCAACTTGTGTCAAATTCCGCCGCCATTTTCACAGCGCGCAATATATACATTTTGTAAAGTAAGCCGCCGTATTTCTTATACTAAAAGAAGCTGTAAAAAAAACTCACTATGTAATCTGGAGGCACGGGGGGCTGTCCAAAAGAATCGTGCAGAACAAACGAAAATCAGCTCGCGCAGGCGAAGCCGAGCAAGCCCTCCCGACGGCGTACACAGGTACGC
>CANQKL010000203.1 GCA_947624455.1 uncultured Clostridia bacterium | reverse complement strand
TCGGCGACAGTCTGGGGCGGATCTTCGGCGAAATGTAAAAAATCGCAGATTGTTAAAGGGCATAGGAAAAAAGAAAAACCGTCTTTTTCTCGTAAAAAGGCGGTTTTTCTACATCAATTCATAAATTTGGCTTAAAATTAAGGTTTTCAGCAAAAACGGGGTCCCCGCAAAACGGCAAAGCCGATTTTGTAGGGAAAAGTAGGAGCAGCGAGGTAAGCCGTGTTTCGATTTTTAAATCGAAACTTGCGATACCGAGCTTGCGACGACGCAGGTCTGCACGATTTTTTTGGACAGCCCCGTGTCTCCAAGTTACATAGCGAGTTATTAGTTTTTTTACATTTCCACGTCGTAAGAAACCAGCGCGGCGCGAACCTCGTCCGCCTCGGAGTACAGCGTCATGTCATAGCTCCGTCCGTTTTCAAGGCCGCCGACGCTTTCAACGGTGACGGCGGAGGCGTCGGAGTAGTCGAAGCCGCCTTCCCCGCCCCTGACGGCGAAGATCACCGCCTCGGGAGCGAAGGGCCGCCCGCCTCCCAGCCGCCGGGCGGAGGCGTCATATACGCCCCCACGGTCAACGCAGTCCATATAATAGGGGCAGTCGGAAGCGAAAGCTATCTCCATCAGCTTGCCCTCGTCGGCGATAAACTTTATCACCCTATCCTTGCCGGAATTTTCCGCCGTCACACTCTCCAGGTGGGAGAAAAGCGCATCCTTGTGGCTGACGGAGGAGATAAGGCCCTTAACGGTGCTTATGCCGAACATACTCTTGTTGCTCCCCGGATCCTGATAGACCCTCATCATGGAGTTGAAAGCTAGCTCCTGCACAAGGCCGTTTTCGTCCATAATCTTGACGCTGTAACTGCGTTTGCCGTACTTCTCCACGCTTTCCACGCTCAGCAGATACCCCCAACTCCCCTGCAAGGGGGCGGGGACAAAGGCGGACACCATGGAGTCGGCGTTAAGGTAGAAGGTCCCCTCGCCGGACAGCTCGTCAATGTCGCCGCTAAAGCTGTGGGCGACGGCATAGGATCGGCCCCCAACGGAGACGTGGCCGTTTGCGGCGTTGTAGCTGCCGACTCCCTCGGCCTTGAGGGAGGAAACTCGGTATATTTGGATAGGCCCGTCCTCTCGGCCCAGAGCGGTAACGGTGTCCCCGGGAGCGATAAGGGCGGGGTCAATGAGCTGGCCATCCTTATAAAACAGCCTCAGCACGGAGCTGTCGGCGGGAGAATAAGGGGCGGGCATATTTGGGGCGTTGGGGCGGCCCTCAAAGACCAGCGCGCCGTCCTCTCTGGTTTCCACCGCCGCAACCACGCCCTCAAAGGCATAGCCGCTCACAAGGGCGAAATCGAAGCTGCCGTCGCCGTCGTTGTCGATAAAGTCCACATATCCGCCATCGTCGGCAAGCAGCTCCTTGTAGAAGTAGCCGTAAACGGCTTCGGCGGAGCAGTCCTTAAAATTCACAAAGGTCCTAACGTCGGGGGCAAGCTCCAACGAGGAGGGCCGAGGGTCGGTCAGGCCGTTTTTCCAGTAGAACACGGTTCGGCCATTGGCGGCCGCTTCATATTCATCGGACGAGAGGTCGGTATCTTCGGCCAATTTATCCTCGCCCAGGCGAACCACGGTATTGCCGCCGTCCACAGGCTGAATGTCGATAACGCGCGCGTCGGCTCCGTCCAGCTTCAGCTCAGCCTGGCAGGCCAGGCCCAGCAGGGCGGAACAGTCGAAGTCCCCTTCGGCGGCCAGTATTTCGCCGCCCTTTTCCACTACCAGCTCCCCGCCGGAAAAAACGTCCTCCATAGCGGTCAGAGCGGCGGAGCGGTCGTCCCGGTCATAAACGCCGGAAGCCATGGCTCGGGTGTAGGGAGCGTCAGTGACCAGAAATTTGCCAGCAACCGTCACGCCCTCCGGCTCAGGCTCCACCTGGCAGAGGGCGGCGCGGCTGAGGGGGGTCATGGAGCTAAGGCTGTCCCACACAAAGGCCCTTATTTGGTGGCCCTCGGCGGCCCCGTCAAAGCTAAAGGCGAAGCTGGACTCGCCGTCCTCTGCGCTCAGGGCTTCTACGCTCGCTCCCGACAAATTGCCGTCGCCGTCCCGGGCGGCGACTATGAGAACGCCGGGGCCGCTGGAGCCGTTCTTTTTACGGGCCGTAACGCTGACGCTTGCGCCGCCGCCCACCTTCGCCCGGGCTTGCAGCTCAAGCTCGTAGCTGGAGGCGGAGTCGGTCGGCTCGGCGGCCTTAACGGTCACGGCGCAAACGCCGTCGAAGCCGCCGTCCTTGGTGACAACGGTGATAAGGGCGCTGCCGGGAGCCAGAGCGGCGACAGTTCCCTCAGTCACGGAGGCAACATGATTGTTGGAGGTGGCCCAGCTCACGCTTTTATCGCTGGCGTTTTCGGGGGTAACGACGGCGGTGAGGACGGCGGTTTCACCCACGGTCAGCTCAAGGGCTTCGGGCTGAACGGTAACGCCGGTGACGCTGACAACGTCGCTGGCGGGGTCAAAATCCGTGAGGCTCATGGGGTAAAGACCGTAAAAGTCCTCAGAGGTAAAGTCCGACTCGTGGTCGTCGTCGTTTTCGGGCAGGCCGTGACGGACATGATCCCGCTCGAAAACCGAGTCGGGCCGCAAGCGGTAGGCGTAATCCAACCCCGCCTGAATATAGCTGGAATCCCAGGTGCTGTCGGCGTTGTAGTACTGATCCCCCAGCTTGACAATATTCCAGGCGTGGTCGCCCAGATTGCCGTCGGTGCCGGCCTTGCCGGGGATAATGCGGCAGTCGATTCCCTCGGTCAAAAGCAGCCTGTAAAGCAGCGAGGAATAGCCCTGACAGACGGCGGAGCGGTTTTTAAGGGCCGCGTAGGCGGTATATTTTAGCGTGTATTTAGGGTCGCTGAGATTTTCGTGGTCGTAAACCACGTTTTTGCAGATCCATTCATAGATGGCGCTGAACTTTTGGTAATCGGTCATGCCATCCAGATTCAGCTCCTCCAGAAGGGCGGCGGCAAGAACGTCGGCCTCGGCCTCCTGAGCGGCGGAGCTGTAGTGCTTGAAGGTATAGTCGGCATGGGTGACCTCAAGGCTGACCAAACGCTTGCCCTCGAAACGGGGCATCGCGCCGTAGACCATGCTTACGCTCTGGGTATTGCGCCGTATGTAGTCGCCCTCGGTAGGCGCGCCGGTGTGCCTCATCGCGTCTATCCAGAAGCTCCTGAGCAGCGGTCCCACGATGGAGCTGATGACGGCGGTGACCTCGTCTTGGTACTGCTCCTGGGTCTTACCGGCGGTATCTATAACTATGTCGTCCGTCACCGTTACGGCGAAGGCAGGCATCGAAAGGCTGGTTTCCCTGGCTATGAGGGCTTTTTTGACCTGCTGTATCTGTTGGTCGTAGCCCTCCTCCATTATGGCGGCGGATTTCACCGGCGGCAGGAAGCCTATCTCGTCCGCCGCAGCC
>CANQKL010000202.1 GCA_947624455.1 uncultured Clostridia bacterium | reverse complement strand
ACGAAAATCAGCTCTCGCAGGCGGCAGGCGAAGCCTGTCGCCGAGAAAGCCCTCCCGACGGCGTACACAGGTACGCCGAGCGGTGATTTTCGTTCGTAGTTCAAGGGCATAAATAAAAAGAAAAACCGTCTTTTTCTTGTAAAAAGGCGGTTTTTCCACATCATTTCACAGTTTTGATTTTATTGTCGTGTTTATCATTACATAAATTTGCTTTAATTAAAGACTTTCAGCCCTTGAACGATCTGCGCGTATTTTTTGTACTTAGTTCATAACGGCTTCGATATCCTCGATAGACCTGGGAGTTACGACGGAAAGGTTTTCGCAGCCCGTCTCGGTCACAAGGCAGTTGTCCTCCAGCCGGAAGCCTATGCCCCAGTCCTCGCAGTAGATGCCCACGTCCACGCAGAACACCATGCCCGGCTCGATAGGCCGATCTGGAGGACAGGACACCACGTCGTGAGTGTCATAGCCTACATGGTGCGCTCCCCCGTGCCAGATGTACTTGCCCACATCCTCCAGCCTGTCGCACAGCCCCAGCTCCTTGAGCTGGCCAAAGTTGAATTTGCGAACGGTGGCGTCCACCTCGCCCATGAGCATACCGGGCTTTATTATGCTGAACATATGGTTCGAGGTGTTATAAGCGCACTGGTAGAGCAGCCGCTGCTTCTCGCTGTACCTGCCGTTGACCGGCCAGCCGCGTGACACGTCGGTACCCACGTTGTCCCAGACCGCGCCCACATCGTTGAGAACCATATCGCCGTCCTGAGCCTGACCGCGGTAATCGTAGTAGTGGATGCAGAAATTGTTCTTGCCCGCGCAGATTATAGACGGGAACATGGGACTAAGCACCCCGTGCTGGGCCAAGGTGTAATCCCAAACGGCCTTGTACTGGTACTCGTACATCCCGGGACGGGAGGCCTTCATCATAGCCGTTATACCCTCGGCGGTGATAGCCTCGGCCTTTCGCATGGCCTCGATCTCGCAGGGCTTTTTTATGGTGCGCAGCAGCCGCAGGTGAGGGTTGAGGTTCCCGATCTGTAAGAAGGGGTAGAGCCGAGCCGCTTCCCTGGCCTGGATATAGGCGGGGCTGGGAGCCTCGTCCGGAGTGAGCTTGTGCAGATCCAGGTAGAGATGGGCGTAATTGCCGCTCTCGGCCAGCCGCTTGAGTTCGCCGGGGAAGTCCGCCACATAGCGGCAGTCGCTTACGCCGGACTTTTCCAGCACCTCATCGGCCTTGATGCGCACGCCCGTCCACCGCTCGGCTATAAGGTCGGGCGGCAGTATGTAAAGAGTCTCGCTGACGCCGCCCTCGTCTATCCGGGCCAGCAGGATAAGTCCCTGCTTTTCAATGCCGGTGAGGTAAACGAAGCTCCTGTCCGCGAAGAAGGGGTAATACTCGTCGGCGGTCTTGCGGGGTGGCTGGCCGCTGAACATCACGGCGATGCTGCCCTTGGGCAGGCGGCTGTAAAGGCTCCGTCTGTTTTCCATGTGAAAGGTTCTGTCCATTTATCATTCCTCCAAATTTGGCAAACCGCGCCATAGGCGCGGCTTGCGGTTTAGCGATTATCTGTCCATTTCGGACTGGGGGCCTTCGGCCTTGTGGGAGCGGATTATGCTCTCGATCTCCTTTATGCTGGAGGCGCACATATCGCCCTCGATGGTATTCTTTACGGCGCCCAGGGCGTTGCCGATCTCCATGGCGTCCTGAACGCTGCGGCGGATGGTCAGACCGAACAGCACTCCGGCCACATAGGCGTCGCCGCTGCCGATACGGTCAACCACTTCGATATTGTTATAGAACGGCTCCTCGTAGAACTGGCCGTCAAAGTAGATCTTGCTGCCAAAGTTGTGGCGGGTGGGGCTGATGGCCTCGCGCCGGGTGGTGGCTACAAGCTTGCAGCCGTAATCCTCGGTGTAGCCCTTCATTATCTCCTCGAGAGTACCCGTCCGCTGGAGCATACGGCGGCTGGTCTCCTCCGACACGAACAGCAGGTCGATCATGGGGAAGATGCGCTCGATGACCTTTCTGGCCTCCTCCTCGCTCCAGAGGTTGGCACGGTAGTTCACGTCGAAGCTGATGGCCGCTCCGGTCTCCTTCATCCGGCGGATGACCTCGAGGGCGGTTTCCCTAAGGTGAGGATCGAGGGCCAGGGTTATGGAGCTGATGTGGAAGATACTGGTCTTGCCGTACATACGCTCGTCCAGCTCGCTGAGCTTCAGGGTAGTGACAGAGGAGTGGGCCCGGTCATAGATGACCGAGGACTTCCGGGGATATGCGCCGCTCTCATAGTAGTAGATACCCAGTCGCTTCTCGGGAGTGTCGTCGAACACCACATAGTCGTCGCTGACGTTGCCGTAGCGTATTTTGTTGCGGACAAAGCGGCCCACCTTGCTCTGGGGCAGCTTTGTGATGATAGCGCTGCGGGCGCCCAGCATTGCCGCGCCGCTGACAACGTTGAGTTCGCTGCCTCCGGCGTTTTTGTCGAAAGTCTCGGACTGAGAGATCTTCTCCTTCCCATCTGGGGACAGGCGGAGCATTACCTCGCCCATGCCGATCATGTCAAATTCCTTGTCCCTTGGTATGAAATCCAGATTCATAAAAATTCCCTCCTGTTTATTTTATTTTCAGTCCGCCGCCAGGCGGCGGGCCTGTGTTCTGAATATATCTATTCCCGAAAAGCGGGAGTTATTCTTCGCTGTCAAAATAGACCTTGCCCGCTTCGGCCCCGCCCCGGCGGTACTCCAAAAGCTCCGACACCGTCACCAGCTGGTAGCCGTCCTGCACGAGCTGAGGTATTATGCGCTTGGCGGCCTCCACAGTGGGCTGATGGATGTCGTGCATGAGGATGATGGCCCCGTCGTAAACGTCTTTCATCACCTTGTCATAGGTGGAATCGGCGTTTTTGGTTTTCCAGTCCAGGGTGTCGATGGACCACATTATTGCCGGAAGTCCCACTTCCGCAAGAACGTCGCTGTTGTAGACTCCGTAGCAGGGGCGGTACAGGGCCGTACCCTTGCCGGTGATCTCCTCGACAGCGTCGGAAGTGCGCCGCACCGACTCGGCGGCAGCCGCGCCTCCGGCGGAGGTGGCGTTCAAGTGATCCCAGGTGTGGTTGGCTATCTCGCAGCCCAGCTCGCTGGCCCGTTTTACAACGTCGGGATAGGAGCCTGCCAGTTCGCCCAGCACAAAGAAGGTGGCCGCGCTGTTGTTGGCTTCGAGACAGTTCAAAAGGTCGTCGGTGTATTTGCCCGGGCCGTCGTCAAAGGTCAAGGCGACCATGGGCTGATCCGGATCCACGGCCCGCTTGGCAACGGTCCAGCCCGCGTCTATGTAAGAATTTACATCGTCGTTGAATACCATTTGCTCCACTCCCTCGGGACTGACCATTTTTTTAGCCGCCGCCAGAAGCTTGTCCGTCCAGCCGTCCTCGATATAGGCGGCGGCCTGGGCTTTTGGTACGGCAGGAG
>CANQKL010000201.1 GCA_947624455.1 uncultured Clostridia bacterium | reverse complement strand
CACGGCGGCAAGCGACCGGCGTATCTTGGTTGGTTTATCAACGCGGCAAAGCACAGAATCATCGTCGATCAGATTCAGTCCGAGCAGTCGTCGCGGTTCTACAAAAAGCGCAACCGAAATATCATCATAAAAATAAATGAGGACATTGAAGTTCTGCCCAGCCACCGCTGGATGACCCTCGGGCAAATCAAAGAGCTGATGCGCCGGGACAACCTCGTGAATATGGACACCCGCACGGTGCTGTCCTGTCTGCCCATCGGCGAAAAGGAGTTTTTAAGCCAGATAAAGGACATAACCTTTTACCGCTCGGTCACAGGCGAAGGTAACGCCCTGCCGGAGATTTATCAGTACATAAACAACTACAAAATGTTCGACGAGGCCGGCTTTGAGCTGATCCGCCTTGACGAGCTGAAAAACTGGGACTTCACCGACGAGGGGCTAAACTGCCGCGAACCGTACAGCTTTAGGGTCATTTTCTGTGATATCGAGATCGAGGGCCGGGAGGTTCGCCGGTGGACTCAACCCCTGTTCGAGGCCACGGGAATCGCAACCTTTGCCTTGCTTACCCGCAATAACGGAGGCGTGATGGAATTCCTCGTCCGGGCCACACCGGAGGTAGGCTGCTTCGACAAAATAGAGATTGGCCCGACAGTTCAGCGTGAGTTCATCCACAAGGGCGAACCGAATATTGTGGACAAGCTGTTTGATGAAAACCTCAAGATCGGCAATGGCGTTAAGTTTGACACCTTGCTCTCCGAGGAGGGCGGTAGGTTTTACTGCGAACAGAACAGAAACATCATCATGGAAGTTGAAAATGAAGCATTAAGCGAACTTCCCGAAGGTTACTTTTGGGTTGACTATCACACCCTGAGCCGCCTCATAAGCGTCAACAACTGCTTAAACATACAACTTAGAAATCTTTTATCCGTTTTGGAGTGGTAAAAATGAAAATCGGAATAATCTGTCCCTCGGAGATCGCATTCCGGCGGTTCATGCCGGCGGCGCAAAAGTGTGAGGGCATTGAATATGTGGGAGTGGCCTACGCCGAGCCGGAGGAGTGGTTCGGCGGCAGGACGAGCGATGAAATTATCGCCAGCGAAGCAAAAAAGGCCGAAGCCTTTAAAGAAAACTACGGGGGCAAAGTCTTTTCCGGCTACGAAAACATGATAAAGTCCGGCGAGATAGACGCGGTGTATCTGCCGCTGCCTCCGGCTCTGCACTACCGCTGGGCTAAGCTTGCCCTTGAGAATGGAAAGCACGTCTTTCTGGAAAAGCCCTCCACCACAAGCGCAAAGGATACGGCGGAGCTTGTGGAGCTTGCAAAAGGAAGAAACCTTGCCTTGCACGAGAACTATATGTTCGTCTATCATGACCAACTAAAGGCGCTGCAAAAGCTGGTTGAAAAAATCGGCGATATCCGCCTTTACCGCATAGCCTTCGGCTTCCCGCAGAGGGATAAAAACGACTTCCGCTACAATAAGGCCCTAGGCGGCGGAGCGCTGTTAGACTGCGGCGGCTACACATTGAAGCTGGCGTCAATGCTGCTGGGTGACGGCGCGAGGATCACGGCGGCGAGGCTGAATTCCGCGCCCGGCTTTGACGTGGACATTTACGGCAGCGCGACCGTGACCGATGACAACGGCGCCACGGCCCAAATTTCCTTTGGCATGGACAACAGCTACAAATGCGAGTTGGAAATTTGGGGCAGCAAGGGCTTTGTCACCACGGGACGGGTGTTTACCGCTCCGGCGGGGTTTACGCCGACGGCCACCATCACGGTTGGGAACAATACCGAAACCGTGGAGCTTCCCGCGGACGACACCTTCGCGAAATCGATAGAACATTTTGTGAACTGTGTAAACGATGAAAATATACGAAAGCAGAACTACAAGGCCCTGTTAAGGCAGGCCGAGCTGGTGGAGGCGGTTATGAAATGAAAGCCGTTATTGTTGGAGCGAACAGCTACATAGCTCGCAACTTGCTGTATATTTTGAAGCGGCGAAAGCCGGAGTGTGAGGTAAAGCTTTACGATTATACGGAAACACACATTGATGGAGAAAGCAATTATACAAAGATAAATATCCTTGACAGAGAGTCGGTATCAAAAATTGACATGGACTGTGACGCTGTGTTTATGTTTGTGGGTAAGACCGGCAGCGCAGAGGGATTTGACAACTACGGTACGTTTGTAAACGTCAACGAAATGGGCTTGGTGAACCTTATTGACGAGTACCGACGGCAAAAGTCTGGGGCGAAAATCATATACCCGTCCACAAGACTTGTATATAAGGGCGGCGACAAGCCGCTTCGTGAAAATGCGCCCAAAGAATTCAAAACCGTATATGCGATAAATAAGTTCGCCTGTGAGCAATACTTAGAGCAGTACAGTCAAATATATGGCGTTAAATACTGTGTTTTTCGTATCTGTATCCCGTATGGAACACTTATTCCCGGCGCGTCGTCTTATGGAACTATCGGTTTTATGCTGAATAGAGCTTCCGAAGGTAAGAATATTACTCTTTACGGCGACGGCTCGGCAAGACGGACGTTTACGCACATTGAAGATGTGTGCGGCAATCTGATCGACGGAGCATTTTCCGATAAGTGCGTGAATGACGTGTTTAATATCGGCGGTGAGGATATGAGCCTCAAAGAGGTGGCCAAGTTGATAGCAAGCGAGTATGGTGTTAAGGTGGAAAATGTACCCTACCCGAATATTGCCGAAATGATTGAGAGCGGAGACACGGTGTTTAACGCCGGTAAGCTGGCAAATGCGGGAATACGCTCAAGATTTAAAATAGAGGAATGGATAAAAGAGGAGAATGTGGTTATGGATGTAAGACAGAGTGCGATTAACCAAAAAATCAGTCGGGGGGGGGTAATATGTCCGCCTGACTTAGTTAAGGTTCTCCATATTGCGCCTGCTCCCAAAGCGGCGTAACAAGAAAGGAGAACTATTATGGCAAACTTAAAGATCACGGAGTTGGAGCTTCAGGGAGTAAAGATAATTGAACCTGTTATTTTCAGCGACAACAGGGGATACAGCGGAGAAATGTATTCGGTGCGGGACTTCAAAAACGCCGGGATAGATTTTGATTTTGGGCTTGACTATCAGGCGTACAATGCGAAAAAGGGTACCCTGCGTGGTATTCATTTTCAAAACAATCCTCATCCGCAGACAAAGCTTGTGCGGGTTCTGCATGGAGCCATTCGAGATTTTGTGGTTGATTTGCGAAAGAATTCTCCTACATATAAGCGCTGGCTCATGCATGAGCTGTCGGCGGACAACCATAAACAGATTTTGATACCTAACGGTTTTGGTCATGCCTTCGTTACCCTTGAGGACGACACAAGCGTGCTGTATAAATTTGACGATTACTATGATGGTGAGCTTGTTCGGACTATTCGCTGGAACGACCCCGAAATAGCCATTGATTGGGGCGGAGAGGATTTTATAATGTCAAACGGTGACCGT